>CAYHAJ010000017.1:0-20968 GCA_964354535.1 uncultured Pirellulales bacterium | reverse complement strand
CGACGACACGATCGTCTTTAAGCCGCTCACCCGAGAGGACCTGACGACCATCGTCGAGTACGAGCTGACCAAAGTGTTCAAACGTCTGACGGAGCACGGGCTCAAGCTCGAGCTGACGCCGGCGACCAAGGAATTCCTGATCGACAAAGGCTACAATCCGGAGTTCGGCGCGCGGCCGCTGCGGCGGGCGATCGAGCACTACATCGAGGACCCGCTCTCCGAGGCGATGCTCGCCGGCCAGTTCCGGGGCAAGAACCTCGTCAAGATCGACGTGCAGGACGAGGAGCACCTGAAGTTCGAAGGCGAAGAGGTCAAAGAGCCCGAGAAGGCCAAGGCCAAGGAAGTCGTGCCCGCCAAGTAGCACGACCACTCAAACCTTACGGGAAACCCAAAGGCCGGGTATCCAACCACGGATGCCCGGCCTTTTCTTTTGCCTCCACCCCTGAATCTGGCAACGCAGGATAGACCTTGCCGACACGATCAAGCGTGTCGGATCGCTGTCGTCGTTGACGCAGGTCGCAAAACGCCCCTTATGACAACTCGCGAAATCCCTCGTTACTCAATCCTGCATCTTTGACGATCTTGCCCCTTGTGATGGCATTGACCGGGTTGTGCCGCGGAATGGTAACGATCCTGCTCCCGTTTGTCATCACGATGTGTTTTCCCTGCCGAGCGATCCAGAAACCGGCCCTCTCCAAAGCACGTACCGCATCGAGATGATTTACGCCGGGCAGCCCCGGCACGTCTCACACCTCGACTTCTCGCGTTACCTTGCCCCGGCTCAATTCCGCGACGACCTCCAAATACTCCGAGATAGCATCAGCGATGCTCTCCAAGGCTTCCTGTTCTGTCTCACCTTGAGAATGACAACCGGGGAGCCCGGGGACAGAAGCGGAGAAACCTTCCTCGGATTGTTCGAGAATAACCTTGTATCTCATGCCTGTCTCCCAGCCAGGAAAAGACGGATTGCTTATTTCTGCACAGAAGCTCAACGTGCCTTCTTGTCCATTCCAGGAAGGAGTATAACACATCGCATAGAACGAGTCAACATGGGCGAAGGTCGCCCTACCGCCGAACCTTGACTCGGCTACCTTCGACCTGCAGGCGGCCTTCGGCAAAGAGCTTGATTGCCTCCGGATAGGCGAGGCATTCCTGCTCGAAGACCCGGTCCGCGAGGGTGTCGGGTGTGTCGTCGTCCTGGACGGGGCAGGTTCGCTGCACGATGATCGGGCCTTTGTCGTATTCGTTGGTACAGAAATGGACCGTGCAGCCGCTGACTTTGCAGCCGGCAGCCAGAACCGCCTCGTGGACGTGATGGCCCCACATCCCCTGGCCGCCGAAGCAGGGCAGCAATCCAGGGTGGATGTTCATCGCGCGGTTCTCGTACTGCGACGGAATCCGCCAAAGACACATCCAGCCGCCTTGGACGATCAAATCCACCTTCGCCGCATCGAGTTCTGCTTCGATCTGCTGGCTGAAGGCGTCGATGTCGGCACAATCCTTCTTACGGATGATCTTGAGGGGCAGGCCAGCGTTGCGCGCCTTGCCGACGCCGCTGACGGTTGAGAGCGAACTGATGACAATCCCGATCTCGGCGTGGAGCTCGCCCCGCCGGATCGCCTCGTGAATATTGATCATCGTCCGCCCGCTGCCGCTGATAAGGACGCCGAGCCGCAACTTCCTCCGGGTGGCATCGTCAAGCCTGTTTGTAGTGACGCCGGAAGGCGTTTCTTCAGATGCCCTTGCGGGCACACTACGAACCAAGCCTTTGGCCTTTATGGTATCGCCCACCGCGTGATGACTCTCCCTGCCCGGTTTCAACTCCACGTCGCGGCGAGCATCCAGAGCCTGGTTGACGATCCGGTCGGCGTCTTCGTTCTTCTCGCGCATCACGTGCCGGACCAAGCAGCGTTCAAACTGCGATCGCAGATCGTTGACCTGCTCAAAAAGCGGACGAATCGCCTCGCTCTTGACTTTGTACGCGCCGCTAAGCTGCCGGACCATGAGCTCGCTGTCGGAGTGAACGGTCACTTGCCGGGCGCCAAGCTTCCGGGCCGCCTCCAAAGCCTTGATCAAAGCAGTGTACTCGGCGACATTGTTCGTGGTCTCGCCCAGGAAGAATGCTTTCGCCTGCAGACGGTGGCCGTCGACGTCGTCCAGAGTAAAGCCGGCGGCGGCCGGACCGGGATTGCCCCGGCTGCCACCATCCGTATGAATGATTACCTTCATACCTGCATCTGCGCGTTGCTGAGTACCAGAATCCTGGTGCAGTTGGAGCAGCGGATGATCTCATCGCGGGTGATCAGCAGGTTGACGCTTTCAGCGGTGATGCCCATGAAGCAGCCGCCGCAACTGTACGCTCCGCGCCGGCCCTCCTGCTCTTCGACCTGCGCCACGGCCTCGCCGTCATAGGTCTCCGCGACCCGTTTGAAGATCTTCAATGGCTCGCCCGGGATGGTCTTGGCGACCTCGTTCCATTCCGTCTGGATCTTGCGGATCTCCGCCTCCTGCTCGCCGGCGGCCGCCTCGGCGGTCTTGCGCGTCTGCTCAAGCTGCTGTTTCTGCTCTTCGATCTGCTTGCGGATGTTCTCGCACTCCGCCTCGTCCGTCTCCACGGCCTTCATCAGCTCCAGGATCTGGTTCTCGATCTTGGTGTTGTCGGCGCGGGTCGTATTGAGCTGGGTCAGGACGGCGGCGTACTCCTTGTTGCTCTTGGAGGTATTCAGGGCCGCACGGAGCTTGCTAACCTCCACATCCCGGCTCTTGAGCTCCAGCTCGAGACGATTCGATTGCACCTTGGTCAGTTGCAGCTCCTCTTTCTTGGCTTCCAAAGCACTCTGAAGGCTTCGGACCTGGTTCTCCTGAACGATGACGCTCCTCCGGCTGCGGGCGAGTTTGGCCTTGGCGGCCCGCAAACGATTCTCCACACTCTGAAGTTTTATCAGACCCTTCAATATCGGTCCCATGTATTCTCCTTTTGGTCCCGGCCGGCGGGCCTCCGCCGCACGGCCCGAAGGCCAAAGTCATGAACCTTGTATTATGGTCGCTCGGTCCATCGCCCGCAATCAAAATTAGCACGTCCGCCGACATTTTTCCGCCGGTCTTCGTAGGGCAAGTGTCCCCGCTCGCCTGGGATCGTCGTGTCAGGACGCGCGACCCGCGAAGAGCAACTTCCTGCGGTTGATCCCACGAAGTGTGGCGATATAATTGCCCAGCTATGAAAGACTTACTGAAACAGCTTATCCGTGCCGAATCGACGACGGCCCAGGGCGAAGCCGCGGCCGCCGACGTGATTGCGCGGCACTTTGGTGAGCATGGAATTGACTGCCGGATCGACCGGTGGGAGGGTCACCGGAGCAACGTGATCGCTCACGTGAAGACGGCGCGTCGTCGCCCCGCTTTGCTGTTCGTCTGTCATCTCGACGTCGTCGGCGCCGGCGACGACCCGTGGCGGTATCCGCCCTTCGATGCCGTCGAGGACGAAGGCCGAATCTACGGCCGCGGCGCGGTGGACATGAAAGGCCCGACCGTATCGGCGATCGCGGCGATCTGCGCGATCGTGGATGCACAAGCAACGTTGGCGGGAGATATTGTCTTTGCCGCCACGGCGGGGGAAGAGACCGACAGCGCCGGCGTCGTGCGCTTCATGCAGGACCGGGCCTGGCTGCCGGACCTGGCGGGCATCGTGGTCCCCGAGCCGACCGATCTGTCCGTGGTCACGGCGCATCGGGGCCTGTTCTGGCTCAAAATCACAACCAAGGGCAAAGCGGTCCACAGCTCCATGGCCGAGCGTGGCGTCAACGCCGTCGACCTGATGAAGCGTGTGCTCGACGAGTTGGAGGGCTATCGGATCGAGTTTGCGCCTCATCCGCAGTTGGGCCGGTCCACGATGAGTATCAACACAATCCACGGCGGTGAGGCGATGAACATCGTGCCCGACCGCTGCACCCTCGGCGTGGACATCCGCACTCTGCCGGGACAGGATCCGGAGGCGATCCGGTACGACTTCGAGCGGATGCTCGCGCAACTGACGGCCCGGGTGCCGCAGTTCGAGGCCGAGTTGTCCACCGAGCGCTGGGCCGGGGCGATGGAAACCGACCCCGAGTGCGAATTCGCCAAGACCTTCTGCTCGGCCGTGGAGGTCGACTTGACCAATTCCGTCCCCTTTACGACGGACGCTCCGCATCTCGCCCCGCTCGGAGCCCCCACCGTGATCTACGGTCCGGGCAACCCCAGACTGTGTCACCAGACCGACGAGTACATCGAAATCGCCGGTCTCCAGAAAGGCGTCGAACTCTTCCAGAATGTGATTTGCCGATTCCTGACCTGATCCCATGACGTCGTGCCTCCTCTTCCATCCGACCGGCGGTTATGAGCCCGGCACCGTCTACTCCATCCTAGCGTCGTGCTACGCGGGTCTGATGGACTCGGCCTTCGAAAATCGTCTCAGGGAATTCGACCGCGATGTTGTCGAGAATCCCGAAACCCTCGGCGCCTGCACGCTCATCACGTCGATGGGCAGAGTCATCGTGGGGTTGGTCTCCTACGATCCGCGTCAGGGGCCACGCGTCGGCATCATTGGTCACAACGGCATCTTGCCGCCGTACCGGCAGAGAGGCTACGGCACTCAACAAATCATGGAGGTCCTGCGGATCTTCAGGACGCGCGGGCACGAGTGGGCCCGCGTGTCCACCTCGGAGCACCCTTTCTTCCGACCCGCCCGCCGGATGTATGAGGCGTGCGGTTTCCGTGAGTGCCGGAACACCCAACCCAGTGACCGGGGTCAATATCGAATCATACATTATGAGATGTCACTGGTGGAGTGAACCCGCGCCTCGACTGCAGGAAGACCGTCCCGGCCAAGGATAGGGGAATTATGCACGCGCCGGTATTTTCCTCAATATTTTCTCTTGACAAGGATTGTCCGGTTCTTTAAAGTCAAGGTTTACGGTGAGTTGAGTGGATTTCTTCCATGGTTCGCTTTAGGGAACACAAGCATAAGCGTCTGACCCGCCACACGGTGGCTACGGTGCTTGTGTGCGCTGACCTGCCGGCCCGCGTGATCGTGACGAACGTCATGGTCATGATCGTAGCCCAAGGAAAGGAGGCGGCTCCCTAAAAGGACCAGAGCGCGAATCTTCGAGTTCGGAAAAGCCTTTCAGGGAGCATAAGACCCCGAAAGGCTTTTTTGTTTTCCCCAGACCAGCAAAGCCCGAACTTTGCAAGGACGTGAAAGGACTGTGTATGATCGGAGTGAGAGAAATGGACATCTGGATCATGGAAGGTCTGCTCGAAAGGGCCGGCTTTCAGATTGACGAGGCCGACTACAAGGACGATTTCCTGGCCGCGTATGTCTGCACCAGGAAATTCGAGGTAATGCCGGCGAGAGGCTTGACCGTCGCCGCTCAAGAACTACGCTGAAGGCGCGGCGCGCAGCCCATGGAGCTGGAAACATGGCAGGAGAAATTGGTTCCACGATACGAGAGTTCCAGAGAGCGGACCTGCCGGCCGTGAAGGCGCTCGTTTACCAGACAATCGCCGTGTGTTATCCGGGTCACTACTGCGCGGAGGCGGTTCGTTTCTTCGTCGATTACCACAGTGAAGAGGCGATCCTCCGCGATGCTCAGAACGGCCGCACGATCGTACTCGACAAAGCCAGCCGCACCCTGGGCACGGGCACGCTCGTGGGCGACGAGATCAAAAGAGTCTTCGTGAGCCCGGCCTTTCAGAAGCGCGGCTGGGGCCGCCGGATCATGCAGCACTTGGAAGAGACAGCCGCGCTGGCAGGGGTTGAGGTCGTGAGATTGGACGCGTCGCTGCCGGCCAAGACGTTCTATGACCGGCTTGGCTACACCACGGTCGAGCCGGCGTTTTTGCCCGTGGAGAACGGCCGACGCTTGGATTTCTTCAGAATGCAGAAAACTCTCTGAGATCAGGAGGTCACGATGACAGGCCCATCTTTCCATATCGTCGATGTCTTCGCGGAACAGAAGTACACGGGCAACCAGCTTGCGGTTTTCCGGGACGCGGGCGGACTGTCCGGCGAGACGATGCAGAAGCTCGCGCAGGAGATGGGCTTCTCGGAGACGACCTTCATTCTGTCGCATGCCGAACACGAGGGCGGCTACGATGTGCGGATCTTCACGCCCGCGGCCGAGGTGCCCTTCGCGGGACATCCGACTCTCGGTACCGCGTACGTCATCCGGCACGAGATCATCAGGAAGCCTGTAGCGCAGGTGACTCTTAATCTCCAGGTCGGGCAGATCCCCGTCGCCTTCGAGCGTCAAGCGGACGGCAGGGACATCATCTGGATGACGCCGAAAGAAGCGGTCTTTGGGGAGACGTTCGATCCCCAGGAGATCACGCCGCTGCTGACCGTGGACGAAGACGACATCGATCGCGACTTCCCGGTCCAGTCCGTATCCACGGGCTTGCCTTTCGTGCTGCTGCCCCTGCGCAGTCTGGCGGCGGTCCGGCGGGCGGGAGTCAGCAAGGACAAGTGGCTTGACTGGGTCAGGAACCGCCCCGCGAAGATGGTCTTCGTTTTTTGCCGTGAGACGGTCCATCCGGGCAATCAGATGCACGCTCGGGCGTTTGTCGATTACTACGGTATTCCCGAGGACCCCGCCACGGGCAGCGCCAATAGTTGCTGCGCGGCGTATCTGGTCAAACACCGTTATTTCGGTACCGATCGGATCGATGTTCGGGTCGAGCAAGGCTACGAGATGGGCCGGCCCTCGCTGATCTACCTGAAAGCGCAGGATCGCGGCGGAACGATCCATGTGGAAGTAGGTGGCAAAGTAGTCCTGATCGCACAAGGGAAACTGCTATGACAAATGAGAGAGAACGAACAGCCTGTTGCGGCCTTTGTTGTGGAGATTGTATTCCTTCGAATCGGCTGCTCTTCGACGCCGCCGAGAGGCTCCGCCAGGAGCTGGACAAGTGCCAATTCGGCGCGTACGCCAAGTATAAGAGCAGAAGCAAGCGGGTTTTCGATCATTTCGGAACCTTTCGCGAGTTCCTTGACGCAATCATGACCCTGCAATGCTCGAAGCCGTGTTCCCAAGGTGGGGGCAGACCGGACTGCCCCATTCGGGCCTGCGCCCATGGCAAAGGGATGGAAGGTTGCTGGAAGTGCACCGCCGCCGAGACCTGCACGCACCTGGAGCCGCTATCCGCCGCCCATGGCGATACCGTGAGACATAATCTGCGAACTATCGCGCGACTCGGCGTCGAGAACTGGTCCCACGAGCGCGGCAAGCACTACGTGTGGACCGAGACGGATGAACCGCGGCCTCCATTCCGCAGCCCTCGGGCCTGGGAGGGGCATCACCACAGGGTAGATTTCGAATCAATACCGTGGCAAGCCCCAGCGGCGGGCGTGCGATTCAGGGCGTATGAACACGACGGCCGGAGATTGCGCGTGGCGGAATTCACCAGGGACTTTGTCGAAGCCGATTGGTGCGTCAAAGGGCATGTCGGCTATGTCCTTGAGGGCGTCATTGAGGTAGACTTCCACCAGAGACAAGAGGTGTTTGTGGCAGGCGATGGATTGTTTATCCCGCCCGGCAACGACCACGGGCATAAGGCTCGCGCGGTCACGAATTCTGTGATGCTGGTCCTCGTGGATGAGGATGGAATTTGATGGGTAGGAACGTTTCGAACGTTGAAATCAGCCAGAAATTACGTGATGGCGGAGCCCACTTGGTGGGCTTCGCGGATGTGACGTGCCTGCCCACCGATATCACGGAGGGATTGCCGCGCGCCGTGTCGATTGCGGTGGCGCTCGATCCGACGGTAATCCGTGACATCAAGGACGGTCCGACCGCCAGATACTTTGCCGAGTACCGCCGAGCGAACACACTGCTGGGCCAACTGAGCGAGCAGATCGCGTGCGTTCTGAGCGAGGCTGGATGCCGAGCCAGGCCTTTCCCCGCAACGACGGAGCAGATTGACAGGACGACCCTGTCGGTAAAGCTCCAGCACAAAACCGTGGCCACCCGCGCCGGGCTGGGCTGGATCGGAAAGTCGGGTCTGCTGGTCACGAAGGAGTATGGGTCCGCCGTGCGACTCGCCTCTGTGCTGACGAATGCCGGGTTTGAGACCGGAACACCCGCGGAGGCTTCGAACTGCGGGGATTGTCGCCAGTGCGTGGAGCGCTGTCCGGCGAAAGCCCTCCTCGGCAAAGATTGGGAACCGGGCCTGTCCAGAGAGCATCTCTACAGTGCGGCGGCGTGCTTCACGATGGCGCGAGAATTCGCGGGACGCACCGGAATCAAAGCAACCATCTGCGGCATCTGCATCAACGTCTGTCCCTGGACCCAGCGGTATCTGGCCCGTGAGCCGCGGTCCTCTGAGGTCGACATCGTCTGCGCCGGCGAGGAAGAACTCCCCGCTGCCAAGAGCCTTCTTCGAGAGTACGAGAGAAACTTGCCCCACGACCTGGCTTTTCAGAACTTCGAAGAGGAGTTGAATGGTCTGCCCGGAAGATACGCCCCGCCGAGCGGACAGATGCTGCTGGCTCGCTATGACGGTACGTTCGTCGGGTGCGTGGCCTTGCGGCAGATCGGCGATGGCTTGTGCGAGATGAAGCGGCTTTTCGTCCAGCCGGCTTTCCAGGGCCGGGGGATCGGCAAGGCCCTGGCCCGGGCGATTATTGAAGAGGGCCGGCGCATCGGATATAAGCGTATGCGGCTGGACACGGTGTTGGAGCCTGCCAAGAACCTGTATCGAGCGCTCGGATTCCGGGAGATCCCGCCGTACCAGCACGTGCCGATCGAAGGCGTTGTGTTCATGGAACTGGAATTGTAGGATGGGCAAACCCCATCCGCGTCAAGATGACGCGTAGAGTGTTTTCTAATGAACTACCTCGCAGCAAGCTGCGAGGTATCGAAACAATCGGCTTACCGCTTCCACGCGGCAAGCCGCGGGGAATGAACCCGAATGATTCAAGACTGATGACGGGCAACTATGACTGTACATTTCAAGAAATATCACGGACTGGGAAATGATTACTTGGTGATCGATCCGAACGTGCAGGATTTCGCGATGACCGAGGCGAACATCCGCCTGATCTGTAACCGCAACTTCGGGGTCGGCTCGGACGGCATCCTCTATGGCCCGACGTTTGAAAATGATGTGCCGGCGCTGCGCATCTTCAATCCCGACGGCAGCGAGGCGGAAAAGAGCGGCAACGGCCTGCGCATTTTCGCCAAGTACCTCTTCGAGAAGAAATACGTCCGGCTCAGGAGCTTCAAGATCAAGACGCTCGGCGGGATCGTGGACGTGCAGGTCCAGGACCAGACCGCCAACCTGATCCGTATCAACATGGGGAAGGTGACGTTCATCAGCACCGAGATTCCCGTGGCGGGCCCCCGACGTGAGGTCGTGAACGAGGCCCTGGACATCAACGGCACGAAGTACCAAGTGACCTGCCTGTCCATCGGCAACCCGCACTGCGTGATCCCGATGCCGCAGGTCAGCGAGGAGACCGCGCGCGCGATCGGGCCCTACGTCGAAAACCACAAGATGTTCCCCAACCGCATCAATATGCAGATCGTGCGTGTGACGGACCGGGCCAATATCGACATCCGCATCTGGGAACGCGGGGCCGGCTACACGCTGGCCTCCGGCAGCAGCTCCTGCGCCGCAGCCGCCGCCAGTCACCGGCTGGGCTTCGTGGACAATGATATCACGGTGCACATGCCCGGTGGCACCCTGCGAATCGAGATCGGTGACGACGGCCAGATCCACATGACGGGCCCGGTGGAAGGCACCTTCGAAGGCCAGTTCCACTCAGATTTGCAGAAGAGGATCTCCAAGTAGACAACAGAGACGTGGTCGATAATGTTGGATCCTGAATTCAAGGATCGAAGTACACGTGAAGTGCGTAAATACAGCCCACCAGAAAGCTTATCGCCACGAGGATCTCGACAAACTTCAACAGGAATTGGTGCTTCTTCCAACACTGCCGGCATTGTTCGGTTTCAACAGAGTCTCTGTACAGGATGCCTTTGCTCACCTCCTTGAGCTTTCCATTCAAGCCACTGAAACCGACGAAGAGTTCATCTCTTTCCAGCCGCCGCAGGATGTCTTCCCCCAGATACACAAGTCTCGCATTCCGGCAATCCAAGACCACAAACACAAGTGCAATCAGCATCCCAAGAAACGAAAGGGCCGCACCCAAGACTTCCTTGTCCTTACACAGGGCGTCGACATAGGCCGTCGCGAACAAGCCGCTCGCGATCAAAAAAAAGTTGAACATCGACACTCTTTGCTTGGCATGGTAGTCGAACCATTTCCACGCATAGTCGAGCCGCTCATGCCGCAGGCTGGTGTCCGAATCTTCTGACGCGGCTCCGCGCTCATTCTCCGATGACATCCATTTCTCCCCTCAATAACCCACACAACGTTAACCAGACTCGGGACAATGACGAGACCTGAACTCCTCAAGTATTTGCACGGAACTGGAACAGCCCAACCGAGTTGCACCGGCCGCTATCATGCTCAGCGCCGTCCCACAATCCTTAATGCCCCCCGCAGCTTTCACCCCAAGCGTTGCACGAATGGAGCCACGCATAAGTCGCACGTCTTCCACGGTAGCCCCCTTTCCCTCTCCTGCGAAGCCAGTCGACGTCTTCACGAAGTCCGCGCCAGCCTTTTCCGCAAGCCGACAGGCAAGCTGCTTCTCAGGTACCGTGAGTAGCGCAGCCTCAATAATGACCTTGACGAGACAGGAGCTCGAGTGGGCAACGTTCACAACTGCCTCTATATCCTCAGTGACGACGCCTTCGTTGCGATCTCTCAATGCACCGATATTGATCACCATGTCAAATTCGGTTGCCCCAAGCTCCATCGCCCGCTCCACTTCAAATGCCTTCACCGAAGATAGCGTGTTGCCGTGCGGAAAGCCAATTACCGAGGCGATCTTTGTCTGGGCCTCCCCCAGTTCTTTTCTTGCGGTTTCAACCCATGTGGGGGCGAGGCACACCGCTGCGAACCCATACTCCATAGCTTCTTCGCAGAGTTGTATAATATGGGCTCTCTGGGTCTGCGGTTTCAGCGCAGTATGGTCTATCATCCCAGCCAGTTCGCGCTCGCTCAATCTGGACGTTGTCATGCGCACACTCCCGGTAATTTAGGCAAGTGAAAGCATACGGTAACATGACTCTCGGTGATGCACAAGTCAGAAATCCGGCAACTCGGCGGAGTTGAAGACGACCTTGAGATCAAAGATGGCGTGGGAGTCATCACTGGCGTCACAGGTATGGTTACTCATCCGTTTGGGGTCAGTAAGCACACAGCGGCCGGCTGTGACGCCTGCTCAAGCGGGCGTGCCCGAGCTTGTGTTTGAGCAGGCACTCCGGGGAGACGATCCCGCCCGTGATGATCATACACGGCCCCTCCTTTACCGTCAGGTCCCAGACGAAGATCGTTTCGATGGGAACGAGATCGAGGGAATGACAAGCCTTGATCGCCCCTCACAGGTTCTCTTCGATCATCTCGCGGGTGATGATGACTTTGCCCTGGTCGCAGACGTCGCAGCGGCGGACCACCCGGGCCGGCAGGTCCCGACCGGTGGCAATCGGGCCGCCGTAGATCACGACATCCGATCCGATGAGATCGTCCAGATTGATCTCATTCTCATGCCGTTCCGGCCCCGTACACTTAACCTTGATGATCTTCGGCATCCAATTGCTCCTTTGTCGCATGGTGCGCTAAGCGTCGCGCGCCGCAGGTCGTACGTAGTTGATCGGCAAGACGCCTGGCGCACACTGCCTGGCGCGCCACGCCTCAGCATACCGCCGCCCGTCCGCCCTGCAAGCCCAAACTACCCGCTCTCCCTATCCGCCCTATCCCTATCGTCATGGATCTGCCCCACCGGCAATGCATAAAGATTTTTTTGTTTCTCCGGTTGACGCCAGCCGCACACTGTTGTATGATATGTACAACAGTTGATACGGACGGATTGGCATGTATTTGCACCTGGACCATCAAAGTGGCGAGCCCATCTATCGACAGATCGTCGAGCAGATCAAGTTCAAGGTGGCGTGCGGCCAACTGGCCCCGCGGGACCAACTGCCGAGCATCCGGGACCTGGCCCAGCAACTGAAGATCAATCCGCGCACCGTCGTCAAGGCGTATGATGAACTGCAGAGCGGCGGGCTGGCGGTCTGCAAGCAGGGCCAGGGGGTCTTCATCACCGACAATCACGGGGCGCTGCCGGCCCACCTGCGGCGTAAGGCGATCGAGGACCTGATCAGACGAACGCTGGCGGAAACATCGCGGCTCGGGGCCAACGTGGATGAAGTGCGCAAAGTTTTCGAGGAGGTGGCCAAGAAAATGGGAGCAGAACCATGAATGGCGGTGCGATCCGAGCGGAAGGACTGACCCGCGACTACGGCCGATTCCGGGCCTTGGACCATGTGAACCTGACGATCGAGCCCGGCCGGGTGGTCGCGCTCCTTGGTCCCAACGGGACGGGCAAAACGACCTTGCTGCGCCTGCTGCTGGGGCTGCTGGAGCCGACCGAAGGCCGCGCCTGGCTGCTCGGTGGGGCCAGCCGAGCCTTGCCCGAGGCGGTGGTATCCCGGATTGGATACATGGGCGATGCGGAGGAGCCACCCGGCTGGGCTACGATCCAAGGTTTGATCGACCTGCAGGCCGATGCCTCCGCGCATTTCGACCGGGAGCAGATGAAGCATTTCCTGGAGGCGCGGGGGCTGAGCCCATACCGGGTCTACGGCTCACTGAGCAAGGGACAGAAGAAATGGGTCCGTGCCGGGCTGATCCTGGCGGCCGGGACGGATGTTCTCCTGATGGACGAGCCGGCCGAAGGGCTGGACCCGTCGGCCCGACAGGACTTGTACGACCGCCTGCGGGAGCATGCGTCCCAAAGGGACGCGACCGCCATCGTAGCCACCCACGTGATCGGCGACATCGAGCGGATCGCCGACGATGTGGCTCTCCTCGACCGTGGCCGGCGGGTCGTCCATGCGGCGTTGGAGGACCTGCGGGAACAGGTCCGCCAGATCGAATTGCCCACCGACGAGCCGGTGCCGCCATGGCCTGCGGGCGTCGATGTGCTGGGCCGCCGGTGTGACGGCGACGTACAGTTCCTCTGGGTACGGTATCCGCCGGAGATGGAGACCGATCTCGAGTCCGTGTTAACCCGGCAAGTCGTGGTGAGAAGGGTCGGGCTTGAGACGTTCTATCTGGCTCTCACACAGCACGGCCGACAAACAGAAACGATTCCTCCACAAACGGAGTCTTCGCCATGAGAATCAAGATGTCCCTGCTGACACTGATGATGAGACAATGCCTGCCTGCGACGTTGATCGGGCTGCCTGTTGCGTGCTTCTATGTGCTCCTGACGCGCAAGCCCTTGGACTGGGCGAATCCGTGGATGGGTCTATTCGTGCTGGCGCACAGCATCGCTATCGCCTTCTGTCTGGGGCGGTACCGGAGCCCCGGCTTCGCGTTCCTCTACACGCGCGGCTATTCGCGCGATCAATTGTGGGTCCACCAAGTCCTGGTGACGGTCCTGGCCGTCCTGACGGTCTGGCTGCCCTTGGCGTTGCTCGTCTGGCTGCCGATCCGCAGCAGCGTGCAGGACGTGCTGTTCCGCAGCCCGTATTTCCCGATCCTGATGATCCGGGAGGCCGTCGTGCCGTGGGCCTGGCTGACGGGTTACGCCTTCCTGCTGCCCTTGTTCCACTATGTCTGGATCCGGCGTGCCCAGCCTCTCGCAGGCGGCGATGGCGTTGTCCTGCTGGCCGTCGGCACGGTCATTGTCATCGGCATCTTCATGCTGTTCGGCCGGCTGCCTCACTGGTTCTGGATGTTGCTCTGGGTCCTGGCGGCTATCGTCACCGGGACAAATCTTGCCGCCAGCCTGCGGCTGCACAGGAGGATCGAGGTTCAGTGACGTGACGCGAGTCCACGCGTTTTGCGAGGTGTGACGATGATAGCCAGTGAATTCGTACGGTTTGCCTGGGGAAGTCTTCTCTTGTCGTGGTGGCCGATCCTGCTGATGGCGGTTTCTCTGGTGGCGGCCTGGCTGGTCGTGCGCTACCTGGGCTGGCTGCCGAGGGCCCGCGCATTGCCTCGCTCAGCCCCGGTAGGCAGCCGCCTCTCGCATCGGGCCGAGGCTATTGTGCTGCTCTGCGCCGCGGCGGCGATCTTCGCCTTCACCGCCACCAACACCTCCACCGGCGGACGGCTGTTGATCCTGGACCAGTTGCGCCCGGGATTCGCCCTGGTCAATGTCCTCGCGGCGGTGGCAGCGGGTCTGGGCGCGCTCATCGGCGTGCTGATAACGCTGTTCCGGCGAACCTCGACCGGCGTGATTGTCGCCGCCGGAGTCTTGTGCATTTATGGAATGGTGCTCAACGGCCCGCAAGACCTGCTGGAGTCGCTGGCGCCAGAGGACCCCACGGTGCCGGATGCTTCCTTGACTTTCGTGCTCAGCACTCCCGATGTCGAAGGGGCCGAGCTCTACGTCAACGGTGTCCATCTGGGGACGCTTCCCTATGAGACCACCTATGACAAATTCTATCGGGAGGTCCCGTTTTGGGAAGACGAACCGAATGAGTTCAAGCCGGAGAACAGGGATTCGTGGCTGCACCTGCCCTTTCGCCGACATCCCGGCCACAGTCGGCCTTCCACCCAGGACTATTGTCCGTGGGTCAAGATCACTGTGCCGGAGCGCCCGACGAAGAGCGATCGCCCGCGTGCGAGTTTCAGGGCGACCAGAGAAGGAAGAACCTACTACGCGCGCGTGAAGCTGGGCGATGAGTGGGGCTACGCGGGAGGCGGCAGCCTGAACAGTGGCGGCGACCCACGTGAAGGACGTGCCGCCACGGTGCTGTTCGGCTCCCTCTTTCCGGAAAGGCAGGCGCGCATCGAGAGACTGCTGGACCTCGCGCGGCTCAACGACTGCGCGCCCGGCTCGGAGTGGTTCGAGGCGATGGAGACCTATCGCTCGGACGGCTGGATAACGCTACGAAAAGCGATGGACAAAGAGCCCGGGATGTCGCAGGCGCTCGATCGGTGGGCCACGTGGAGATACCATCTGGACGCCGCGACCGACGCGGAATCGGCCTGGAGGATCTTCGAGAGAATCCGCCGGGAGGCGAAGGAGCGACGATACTACCTGACCAGCGATATCACCGGCAGGGCCGTGGAGCTGCTTACACCCAGGCTCGATCCGGACGCGCTGGTGTGTCTCGCCCGCCGGATCATTCAGTCAACCTCCATCTACAGTTGGGAAACCTGGCAGATGAATGACCGGGCGCAGTTCGGTGCGACCGTGGTTCTCGGAGGTTTCGTAGGCTTCCGTACGGGTGCGAACCAGATGAGAAGCACAGGCTTCTCGGCGGGAGGCAGAGGTGATGAACGGCTTTCCCCGGGCGACTATGCCGTCGCCCATGCGCTCTGGATGCTTGACCGGGCGTTGGACGCACGTGACGATGCGCCGCCCAATATCGTCGAGCAAGAGCTTGTCCCGGCTTTCATCGCCCGGAACTATGACAACGTAAACCTCCTGAGGATTGCTGTCCCTATCGGAGGGCCGGCCATCGAGCGATGTCTGCTGCGTCAGGACTGGCGGGCCGATCCGGAGGACCTGCCCTGGGGACACCAGCTAAGAATCCACGGTAGCCTGGTCAATGGCTGGCTGCATCTGCTGGCGAACCTCCAGTCGCCGACGGGCCGGCAGTTCCGGCAGGAGAACCAGTCCCGGTTGCTGGAGATGGTTGACCGTCTCAACGAACGCTCCTTCCTCTCGCTCGGGGAACGAGGCTTTGAATTTCTCTTCCTGGACCTCGATCTGGGAGCGAATAGCCTGGCCCTGAGGTATTGGCCCAGGTTCAAAGAGGCAGCAACTCACGAGAAACATGACGCCCTGTCCCTGCAATATCAGTATCTGGCCCGCATGGAGCCGCTGTCCACCGTGGACATGTATGTGCAGTGCTGGAAGGAGTTTCGAGGCGACGAAACCGGGTTCTACGAAGCACTCGATAGCCTTGCCAAGTCGTCTGTCCCGTACCACAAACGCCAGGAGATCCATGCGGCCTTGGCCGACCAGATCCAGCGCAATGTAAAAAATGTCGAGGCCCCCTATCAGCCGGATGAACGGAGCGTGCGTCGAAACCTGCTCCTCCATCTGGAGGAGAAACTCCTGCCGATCACCGATGAGGCACGGGCCGCGGGCCTCTTGGCCGAACTCCAGGCCGGCAGCCCCAGGTACAAGCCCGAGAACGTGGCCGCCTGGCTGACCCAGGGCGCGCCGGCGCATCCTCTGGTGGGAATGCTGGCCGACGCCAACGCACCGTCGCTGCGCCTGCTGGTCATGGGCGCTTTGCGGGAGCACCCGACTCCTGCCAACCAGGCGCTTCTGCAGAAGCTTCTGCACGATGGTGACGCGCAGGTCCGCGGGGCGGCCCAGACGGTAGCGGCGGCGTTGACTACATTGAAGGAAACCCCGGCCACTCAATTAGCCGATAGGAAGAAGGAGCCAACAAGGCAATAGATCCATCTATCTCACCTGCCCGGCAAGGAGCATCGGCATGGTTAGAACCAGTCTTCGCGGATACGGAGGTGGCGATAGGCCGGCCGGAGCGGTCGGCAAGCTTGGGCTGTCGTTGTTCTTCCTTCTCTTCTTCGGGATGGGCTCGCTGTCCGAGATCCTCATCCTCCACCAGTTCGGCCAGGCGCTGGGGCAGCGGTCCTGGAAGAAGGTGCCCTGCACCATCGTCAGCAGCGAGGTGCAGGAGCGAAATGACCTCAAGGAGCCATATGCCTTCGCCGTCCGCTACCGGTACGAATATGGTGGCCAGACGTACACCGGCTCGGCGTTCAAACGCGGCTACTCGGGGTCCGATAAATACTCGACCACGCAGCAGCTCGTACAAAAGTATCCCTCCGGACGGAACAGCTTCTGCTACGTGAACCGCGCCGACCCCGGCCAAGCCGTCCTCAAACGGGACAGCATAGCCATCGGACTGGTGCTCTTCTTTCCGCTGATCTTCGTGGTGATCGGTGCGGGTGGGACCTATTTCGTCTGGAAGAAGCAGCCGCCGGAGGCGGCCAAGCCGATTGCCGCAACGGCGCTGCGCGAGACGCGAAGCAAAGGCATGGGCAAGTACGGGCTGGCGGCCCTGTTCGCCGTCTTCGCCATCGTGGGTGGGGGCATGCTCTACCCGCTGGGAATCAAGCCCATTGCCAAGACGATCGCCGCCGAGTCCTGGGCCGTGACGCCCTGCCATGTGGTCCAGGCCGAAGTCCGCAGCCACGACAGCGACGACGGGACGACGTACAGCATCTATATCCTCTATCAGTATGAGTTCCACGGGCAGACCTATAAGAGCGACCGGTACGACTTCGTTGGCGGCTCGTCCAGCGGCTACCGGGGCAAGGCCCGAACGGTGGCGCTGTACGAGGCGGCCTCGAATCCCGTCTGCTACGTGAACCCGGACAACCCGTCCGAGGCGGCGCTCAAGCGCGGCTTTCACGCGAAATTGCTGCTGGCCCTGTTTCCCCTGCCCTTCCTGCTCATCGGCATCGGAGGTCTGACTGCCATCCTGCGAGGCAAGATCGGCGTTGGAGGCGGGAAGACAAGACCCTGGCTCGCCCAACAGCCGGCGGGCGTCTCGAACGACGTGGGGATCCTGCGCGTGACCGACGGCGGCCGGGCGGTCCTTACCCCAAAGCTCTCGGCGAAGGCGAAGTTCATCGGGGTGATGGTCGTCGCCGCATTCTGGAACGGCATCGTATCCATCTTTGTGGTCAGTACGATCAACGATTTCCGGCACGGCGATCCAAGCTGGTTCAGGCTGGTGTTTCTGCTGCCCTTTGTGGCCGTTGGACTTGGGCTCATCGGAGGCGCGGCCTACCAGTTACTGGCCCTGTTCAACCCGCGTCCCACGCTCGAATTGAGTTCCAGTGTCATACCATTGGGTGGAGCGGCGGAGCTGAACTGGAGCTTCTCCGGACAAACGCGCCGCATCCACGAGCTCAGCGTCGTACTTCGCGGCACGGAGGAAGCCAGGTACCGCAGAGGGACGAGCACCTACACGGATCGAAACACCTTCTACGAAATGGAACTATACAAGACCTCCGCTCCGAATGAGATTGCCTCGGGCCGGGTCGGCTTCGTCCTGCCGCAGGACACGATGCACTCCTTCGAGGCCGAGAACAATAAGATCCTGTGGAGTCTTGATCTTCACGGCCACATCCAGAATTGGCCGGATGTGAAGGACTCGTTCAAGATCACCGTCACGCCAACGGCCGGTTAACGGAGCCTCAGCATGGATACACTTGGCATTACCCTCAATGAAGATAAAACCGCGTTCGCTCCCCGCGAGACAGTCCACGGCACCATCCGATGGAATCTCGGCATGCATCCACGGCACCTGGAGCTGTCGCTGTTCTGGTACACGGCAGGCAAGGGCACGCGGGATGTGGGTGTGATCGAGACGAAGCGATTTGACGAGCCCGGCGTCTGTGGCTCGAAAGACTTCTCCTTCACGTTGCCTGCGAACCCCTACAGTTTCTCGGGCAAGCTCATTTCGCTCCTCTGGGCATTGGAGTTGACCTGCTCTCCCAGCTCCGAGAGCGTCCGCCGGGAGATCACGCTCTCGCCCACCGGCCAGGAGATCGTTCTGGGCGGTGTCTCTCAGGACCGCGTTCCCGGGGACGGAAACAAATCTGGACAGGACTCCCTGGAGCAGGTTCTGGGCGTGCAACGATGAAAGCGAAGGACAACCCCTTTGCGGTAGAACGTGTCCATGCGATCCGGTACCGCCCGCTCAGCACAACCTTTGACCGGCTTCTCACCCGCCTGCACGAGTTGAACTACCGGGCCGCCATCACCGGTCCCGAGGGTTCCGGCAAGACCACGCTCCTCGAAGACCTGGGGCAAATATTCCGGGAGAAGGGCATTGGAACCAAGCTCGTCTTCGTGAATGACACCTCCAGCTTCGACAGCCCGGCATGCCGCCGGCTCCTCGCGGACCTGACCCGGGACCAGATCGTCCTGCTGGACGGCGCCGACCTGATCCGCCGCTCCGACTGGTCGCTCCTGAAGCGCCACACCATCACGCACGCCTATGGCCTGATCATCACGTCGCACCGGCGTGGTCTACTGCCTACGCTCATCGAATGTTCCACGAGCCCTGCCTTGCTCAGGGCGATTGTCACCGAATTGCAGCCACAAGGTCGCCCCCTCGCCGCCGAATTCCTCGACCGCCTCTACGAACGTCACCAAGGCAACCTGCGCGCCTGTCTTCGCGAGCTATACGATCTCCACACCCAAGATTGATACGGCCACAGAGGGCACAGAGGTCACAGAGATGAAGGCCGTTTGGGTTTCCGTGTGACCACGCGGCGGCCGGACGGCCTCTCGATCCTTCTCAGATCGGCACAAATCTTCTTCAGATCGTAATTGAAACGCCGAGCATGCTCATCCCGTGCCTTCCAGATTTCCTCAAGAATGGGATCAGATACTCTCATAGTCGATCTCCAGAAGCTCCTCGGGCGTACAGATGACCGGACATTCGCACCCGAAGCGCGCAACGATTCTCATCACATCCGACTTCATTCTCGCGTTGTTGATGTGCCGGAAGCTCCACAGATCATGCTACCAAGAAAGCCCCCTGAACGCACGCATTTCTCTCTACGGGCAGAGGAATGGGCATGGCGTTTCCGGAATCCACGATGGTTCCGGTCATGGGTCCTTTACGGTCTCCCAGGCTTCGATGGGGTTGAGACCGTATTCGTCCTTTGCCAAGAGATGCCGGTCCACTTTGGTGAGGAATCCGTACACCTGGACGCGCGCGCCTTTCACCAGTCCCTCCTTCTGGAGGTCGTCCAAGGTGCCCGCCCCTTTCGGAAAGAACAATTGCAGATAGCGATAATCCCCTTCCTTTATCTGGGCCTGGATGCAGCTCCACAGGTGGCCATCCTTCCGGGGCGAAAGGTCCCACACCATGATGCCGGAGGCCTGAACCCGCCGGTTCAGCAGTTTGTCCAACTCCCGATCGGAACGTTTGCCGGCCACACTCAGGTACGTGGGCTGCAGCTTCTCAAAGGCCACGAGCCTTAGACCGGCCAGATCCGGATTCCGCGGGTGCTTCTCGATCAAGTCCAGCACCAACTTCATGTTTCCGGCCTCGGCCGCCTGCTGGGCTTGCGCCATGTCGGCGTCGAGCCTCCGCCTCTGACGCTCCGCGCGCGCGGACCTCCAAAGGTAGCCGCCCGCCGCAATCGCTATAGCCATCAGCACCGCGATGACAAGCCTTCTGATCCGTCTTCGCCCGGCGTGTCTGCCGTTGGCGAGATGAGCACAGTGCCGTGGGTCGCAGTTGACCGGGGGAATTCCGGACACGGGCGGCCGGTCTTGGGTCTTCTGAACGAGGCGCTCCGCCAGGACGGAAAGCTCTTGCGGTGCGAACTGGGAGACGCTGTTGCGAACATGCTCGGCGCCGAAGACATCCTCGACCATCTCCTGGACACTCTGATACCGCTCGGCGGGGTCCTTGGCCAGGGCCTTGCGAATGACACGGGCGAACGGCTCTTCGATGTTGGTCAGGTCCGGTGCGGCGGTCATGTGCTTCATGAGGATCTCCGCCGGGCTGGATCCTAGGAACGGCACCTGGCCCGTCAGCATCTCACAGAGCACAGCCCCCAAAGCGTAGATGTCCACCCGATGATCGTAGTGGCCCGTAGCCATCTCCGGAGCCATGTACCGCGGAGTACCCACCATGCTGTCTTGGACGTTCCGGTCACTGGTGCTGATGGCCTTGGTCAGGCCGTAATCGCCAATCTTCACATAGCCGTTCTCGTAGAAGATGTTGCCCGGCTTGAGATCGCGATGAACGATGCCGCACTCGTGCAGGAAGGCCAGACCCTTGCCGATCTCGCGCAGGAAGAACGCCGCCTTCTGGGTGCCCAGTCCGCCCGGCGCTTC
>CAYHAJ010000016.1:0-61526 GCA_964354535.1 uncultured Pirellulales bacterium | reverse complement strand
ACTCGGGGACTTTTGTCGGGCGCGTCAAACAAAGCCAATTTGCCCACACCGACCACCCAAAGGCGCTCGCGGGCATGGCCGCAGCGAAACAAAGCCAATTTCCGCCCGCCAGATCGACCCGATGGACCCGGAACAGACAGTCGCGAGTCCAGCGCGGCAATCCGCCACCGTGCGCCAACCGCACCCCTGGAATACCACCGATCGGCCCAAGTTGACGGGCGGGCCGGAAATCTGTTAAAATAGTGAGTACTCAGCATGGAAGTCCTCTATGCGGAATTGAGGGCGGTGACATCGTGAACACCTCGATGCGGTTCTTTTTCAACATTTGGATGCTGGCCGTGCTTACACTGTCAGCCAAACTCGTCGGCACCGCCGATGACTTGGCGGCCCAAGCCCAAGGTCCCCCCCTTCTCCTCAACGAAGTCCTGGCCTCTAACAGCCGGGTGAACCGGGACCCGCAGGGCCATTTTGACGATTGGATCGAGCTTTACAGCGCCGGCGACGCTGCGATCAACATCGCCGGCATGTACCTGACGAACGATTCGGCAACCCCTACGAAATGGCGGATCCCGGCGGATCGCCCTATCTTCACAACGATCCCGCCCCACGGCTACCTCCTGATCTGGGCCGACGGTGACACGACCGCTCTCGGGCTACACGCCGCTTTTCCGCTCAGTGCGGAGGGGGACAGTCTCGCTTTGTTCGCCGCGGATGGCCAGACCCTGATCGACAGCGTCGATTTCGGCCCCCAGACACCGAACGTGTCGTATGGCCGCGACCCGGCCTCAGGTAATCAATGGCGGTTTTTCAGTACCGCGACGCCCGGCAGGGTCAACGTCGGGGCCTATCTGGGCGCCGTGGCCGATCTGAAGTTCAGTTACGAGCGGGGCTTCTACGCGCAGCCTTTGGCAGTCCAACTCACGACGACCACACCAGGGGCGAGCATCTTCTATACCGTGGACGGGACCTCGCCCTTCGACGCACAGCGGGGCGTAGCCACCGGCCGGCCATATGCCGGTCCGGTCGTCATCACGACCACGACTTCGCTGCGAGCCGTCGCCACCAAACCCGGCTGGATGCCCACGAAGGTGGACACGCATACATACTTCTTCCTCAGTGACGTGATCACCCAGGCAACGAACCCTCAAAGCAAGACCCAGGTGACGCCGGCGGGCTACCCGACCTCGTGGGGCTCCGTGACCGGCGACTACCAGATGGACCCCGATGTTGTCGGTCCCAGCGGAACCGACGTTTTCGGCGGCCTCTACGCCAGGACAATCCAGGATGATCTCAAGGCCGTGCCGACCATCTGCCTCGTGATGAGCAAGGACGACTGGTTCGGCAGCCGGGGGATCTACATCAACGAGTCCCAGGACGGCACCGAGCGGGTTGCCTCCCTCGAGTTCCTCAATCCAGGCACCGGCGAGACGATCCAAGCCAACTGCGCCATCGCCATGCAAGGCGGCGTCACCGGCGGCGGAACCAGTCTGGACCGCTGGAAGACGTTCAAGCTCTCCATGCGGCCTCGCTTCAAGCCGCAGACGGACGACGGCCAGCCCACGGGCGGGCCCTCGAAGCTCGATTTCAAGCTGTTCCGCGATTCGCCCGTAGAACAGATCAACACCTTTGTCCTCGACGGGGTCTTGAACCACGGTTGGAACCATCCCGGCAGCGACCAGCGTGACAGCGCGATCTTCTTCCAGGATCAATACGTGGCCGATCTCCACAACGCGATGGGCGGCTACTCACCTCACGGTTTCCACGCTCACGTCTACCTCAATAATCTTTATTGGGGCATGTATTACATCCACGAGCGGCCGGACCACGCTTGGGCCGCCGAGGTCTTCGGCGGCGACGAGAGCGAGTACGACGCCCTCAAGCACAACAGCAGCGGCATCATCAACAGTGGCTCCGGCGACAATGCCACGACCAACTTCAATGCGATGCTCAACGCCGCCAATGCTGTCAGTGCCGATCCCGCCAACCTGACGAAGTACCAGGCCCTGTGCAACCTGCTCGACGTGGACGAATTCATCACGTACCTGTTGGCGGACTACTACACCGGTAACCACGATTGGCCCGCCAAAAACTGGTACGCCACGCACCGCAACGCGCCGGACGGCAAGTGGCGCTTCCACTCCTGGGACGCGGAGCACACCCTTGAAGGCGACAACACGGTTGGCAAGAGCCCGTCGGACCTCCACGCCAAGCTCGCCGGCAACGCCGAGTACCGCCTACGATTTGCCGATCTGGTCCGGCGGAATCTCTTCCACGACGGCCCTCTCACCCCATCGGGCGCTACTGCCTTGTTCAAGGCCCGCATGAGCCAAGTGGATCGCGCCATCGTCGGCGAATCCGCACGCTGGGGTGACAATCGCCAGGCTCGACCCTACACACGCCAGGATTGGCTCAACACGATGAATGCCAAGCTGGCCAACTTCTTCCCTACGAGGACAAATCAAGTCCTCGGCTGGCTCAAGAGCGCCAATCTGTATCCGAACGTGGATGCCCCCGAATTCAGTGTCAATGGGCAGGCTCAGCACGGCGGCCACGTCGGCGCGCGCCCCTTGCTTTCGATGACCCCGGCGGCGACGATCTGGTATACGCTCGACGGCACGGACCCGCGCATTCCCGGGACACCCGCCGAGGCCACCCGGCAGATCGCGCTCGTGCCGGAGAGCGCGGCCAAGCGGGTGCTCGTGCCAACTGCGCCGGTCAGTGACACCTGGAGGACGAACCCGGCGTTCAACGATGCCGCGTGGCAAAGCGGCGCCGGCGGCGTCGGCTACGAGCGGAGCAGCGGTTATCAGGCCTTGTTCAAAATCGACGTCGGCAGCCGGATGTACGCCAAGGCCACAAGTTGCTATATCCGAATTCCATTCGAGGTCGCGGACGGCGTCCCGCGCAGCCTGACCTCGCTGCTGCTGAAGGTCCGCTATGATGACGGTTTCATCGCGTATCTCAACGGCGTCGAGGTCCAGCGGGCCCTGTTCAATGGGGTGCCGGCGTGGAACTCAGCCGCCGCCGCCGATCATCCCGATGCCGATGCCGTGAACTGGGAGACGTTCGATCTGAGCGCCCGCCTCGGCAGCCTCCACGCGGGCACGAACCTCCTGGCGATCCACGCCTTGAACGGAGACATGCCCAGTTCGGATTTCCTCCTGTCGGTCGAGTTATCCGGCGGCAAGGGATTAGCAGGCAGTGGTCTTGCCAACAGCGCGTCCTCCACCGCCCTGCGGTACATGGCGCCCATCACGCTTTCCGAAAGCGCACTGGTAAAGGCCCGCGCCCTCTCCGGCACAACGTGGAGCGCCCTGAACGAAGCAGTCTTCGCGGTCGGGCCGGTGGCCGAGAGCCTGCGGGTGAGCGAGTTGATGTACCATCCGCTCGACACGGGCAATCCCAGCGATCCGAACACCGAGTACCTTGAACTGACCAACATTGCCAATCAGACCGTCAATCTCAACCTGGTTCGGTTTACCGACGGGATCGACTACACCTTCCCCAGCTTCGAGTTGCCGCCCGATGGCTATTGCCTGGTTGTCAAAGACCTGGCCGCCTTCCAGGCCAAGTACGGCTCCAAGCTGCCCGTCGTTGGAGAATATGCGGGCAGTCTGAGCAACGGTGGAGAACACATCGAGATGGTGGATGCGACCGGCACGATCATCGAGAGATTCACATATGATGATTGGTTCAAGAGCACGGATGGTCTGGGCTTTTCTTTGACAGTCAGGGACCCACACATGGTCGACCCCAATAGCTTGGATGAGGAAGAAGCGTGGCGTCCCAGCACCACGATAGACGGTTCCCCCGGTCGCGACGACCGCGGGTAGGGGCAACCGGGACCCCAAACGCGATCTTCTCGCGTTTGGGAACCCGACTCTGTGGCTGCCCTCCAAGGGCGGGCAGGCACAGGGGCCTGCCCCTACGGGGCGGCGGCGATCTCGATCTGCCGATCAAGCTCGCTCAGACCGAAACCTTCGGCGACGACCGTGTGCTCCTTATCCGTCAGTATCAGGTGCGGCAAAGAGGTCACTCCCCAAGCGAACTTTGTCTTGTCGATGTCTCCGGTGATAGCTCCCGTCTTGAAGGGAACCTTATTCTTCTCAACCCACCGACTCAACGCGCCGTCTTCGACTTTGGCCGCTTGGACCGCAACAATCAGCACGCCTTTCTCACCGAACTGGGACGCCTGCGCAGCCAACTGCATGATGCAGTTGCGGGACGGCCGCTGGCCCATGTCCCAGAAACACACCAGCAGGATCTTGCCTTCGGCCCCGGCCGGCAGGTCGATCCCCAGATCCTCCAGCGACGGCAGGGTCTTGTCTTTTAGCGATGCAGGCCTCCTGGGCATGTAAGCCGAACCGGCGGGACGCGACGAGATGACGATCCGCAGGTCCGTCGCTCCCCCTTCGGCCTGAGCCATGCCGAACATTGGCACGGGCCCGCGGGAGTTCGCCTGTAAGCGAATCGCCCCCGGGCAGACCCCCTGGATGGTGAATTTGCCCTCGGCGTCGGTCTCAATCATACGCGGGTCAGGCTGGCCTTCGCCAGATGCATAAATGTTGGCGCCTGCCACGGGCTTGTCGTTCGGATCGACAACGATGCCCGTAATCGAGAGCGTCGCCGGGACAAGCTTGAGTTGGCCAGCATCGAAGCGGTTGTCCTTGATGTCCCCCGGATTGACTCGCACCTCCCCCCGGCCATAACCCTCTGCCGTCGCCGAGACCGTGTACTGCCGGTCCGGCGGGATCGCCTCGATCTCGAACTTGCCGTCAGGACCGGCTTTGGTCAAGTCAGTCCGACCCAGGGGCGAGCTCCAACGGGAGCCCTGCATCATGATCCGGATTCGGGCCGCCGACAGTGGCTTACCTTCCTCGTTGAGCACGGTGCCCGTGATGACTGCGCCGGGCGCGAGCTTCAGATCGAGAGTGCCAGCCTGCTCGTCGAGGTCCACGGCCTCGGCCAGATTGCGGACCTCGTCCCGCGCCACCAGAACGAACGTGGTGCCTTGGGGTCCCCACATCCCGGGATCCCAGGTCGCTTCGAACTTGCCGGCAGCGTCGCTCGTGATCTGGTTGGGTACTGACATAGGCAATACATCGAACTTGACGCCGGCCAGCGGGTTGCCGGCCTCGTCCCGCACGATTCCGGTGACCTTCGGACCGGCGGCCATGACATGCTCCAGCCGCGTGGTTCCGCCTTCTTCCACCGCCAGCGCATCCGACGGGCGAATCATGGCCGTACGCCGCGCCAATCCTTCTTTATAGACACCCCCAAGCACGTACCGGCCCGGGGCAACGCGGATCCGCGCCAGGCCTTTATCGTCGGTCCGGCCGCTGAAGCTCTGTCCACCGACGCTTTGCCTATCCTGAATGCGGAAGATGTTCACCGTGGCTCGTTCCACAGGTTTTCCCGCGCCATCTTTGACCAGTACCTCGAAGATGCCGCCCTTGGTGAGTTCGAGCCTGAGGTCGCCCTTCGCCTCCCCCGCCTTGACCGTCACGCGTACTGGCTCCGCCACGCATTCGGCCATTGTCTCCGGAGACGTCGGCAACGGCGCGCCGACCGTTAGAGCCCCGATTCTGTCTCGAGGGGTCGGCAACTGCACGATATAGGCACCGGCCGTCAGGGCCCCGATCCGGAACGTGCCGTCCTGAGCCGTCGTGGCGGTCTTGGGCGACAAGAGCATGCTCAGCCGGGAATCGGGCAGCGCCGTCACCATTACGCCGCCGGCAGGTTTACCACTGGCTTTTTCGATGACGGTACCTTCGATCCTGGCCTCCAGAGGCATGGTCAGCTTGATGCCGGTCTGGCCCGGGGCGAACTGGTATTTGCCGCCCCGATACGTGATGCGATCGAGAGTGCCGATCGTGGCCCGGCCGGGCTTCTCAACGCTGAACTCGAAAGTAGCCTCGACAGGCATGGCCGCAAAGATGAAGCGGCCGTTGCCGTCGGTCTTGGCAGAGAGGAAACTGGGGTTCCATAGAGGGCGCCGATCCTCAGGCTTTCCCAGCATAGCAGCGGCAAACCGGACCTCGGCCTTGGCAACAGGCTGACCCTTCTCGTCCACCACCTCGCCGGCCAAGTCTTTCGCTTCCCCCAAGACGATGTCGGGCCGTTGATTTCCCTGCATCCGCCACCCGGTCCATCCCAGCGCGAGGCCTTCTTTGCGGGCCACAATGTACGTCATCTTCTGGGGATCCGTCCCCTGCGGGATGATGACGGTGAAAGCCCCATCAGTCCCGGTGCTCTTCTCGTCAATCACCTGCGGATTGGGTGAAGAGGCCCCTTCGGCGTAGATCATCTGGTACAGCGTCACCTTGGCGCCTTCCACCGGCCCCCCTCGGGCATCGGTGACATTGCCGGTAATGGGGATCGGACCGGCCGCAGGGTTCGCGTTCTCCGCGCCGGGCGGCTGTGCCGTCAATCCCGCATCAGACAGCACTAACGGTATCGTGACGATCAACGCGAGTACAAAGCATCTTCGCGACATGGCGGCTCCTCATCTGTCAAGACGCAAATACCGTCAATATCAGAGGCTCGGACGCCCGGGACCTCGCTCAGGGACTCGCGGCTACTGATCCCATGGGCCCGAAGAATTGCACTTCGCTCAGACCCGTGTACTCGGGATCGCCGAAATTGGCGAGAGCATCGAAACGGACCTTCTGGGCCGTCACGGCGTCGAGTTTGATGAGGGTCGGCTCATCGTAGCCATCGCCGCCTTCCGCCTGGTCGATCTTCTGATCCTGACGAATCTTCTGCCAGCCGGTCTCCTGCGTCCAGACCGAGATATTCATCTGGCGCACCCCCTGGCTGATGCACCAGGTGTCGTTGTAATTCCAGATGCAAATGGTGTCAATTCTCTGGGGCTTGCCGAAATCGAACTCGACCCAATTCTGAGCCTCGCCTTTGGCACTGCGCCACATGTGGACGGGCTTGCCCTGGTGCTCGTTCAGATCATCGAAGTCAAAGTCGCGCAGCCCGCTGCCGTTGATCAGATTGACGGCGGCACTGCCGGTATCGGTGCTGCTGGCCTGGACCGCCGTAGGAGTGATCGGCTCCCCCAGGACCGGCGGCTTGCGTTGGTCCGCCTTGATCCAGATCTGGTTGGCCAGGATCTTGAAAGGTCCGCCGATTTCGATGTTCGCGACGATGGGTTTGCTGAGGTTCTTGGGCTCCGGCCACCGGAGCGTGCAGATGCCGCCTCAGCCATATTCGGAGCTGATGCTCCGGTCGTAGGTTCCATCTCGGTTCCGAATATGCAGCCTGGGTGGCGGCGGCTGGGACCCGTTGCGGGTCAGCACGACCCGCTCGCCCTGGCGGCCCTGCAGTTTCTGCTCAAAGGCGTAAATCGAGCCGCTCTTCGTGGTCTGGACCGTCGAGTAGATGGGCTCGCCGAAGGCCAGACTGGCCTCCTTGTCCGCCGCGACGGTAAAGCCGCCCGAGCCGCTCGGAGGCATCGTCCCTTTCATTTCCCATTTGGCGCCCCCGTCATCCTTCCGGGCAATAGTCCAGGAGTCCACCCGGTACTCGCCCACCGGCAGCTTGCAGACACCCCTTTCCGGCTGACGGACAAAAGAGCCGTTCTCGCCACTGGCGATCACCGTCGTGATATTGTCGGCCAGCCGAACGACGCCATGGGGCACGTCCTTGGCCTCGGTCAGGGTCAGGCAGGCTCCGTCGCGGGCAATCTCGACTTTGTACAGCTTATTATCGACCTCGACGTAATTGCCCACGGCGCCACCTTCGTAGCCACTCTGCTCACCGAGGCGGATGCGGTCGGACTGGCTATAGTCGCGGGATTTGTCGTTGAAAGCCCCATTGACGTTATGATCGATGAGCATACAACGCTTCTTGGCGCCGCCCACGGTAATCTGGCCTTCATACCAGCAGGCGGGGCTCAGGAGACAGTCGGTCCGCCCGGAATATGTGCGCAGCTCCATGCTCAAGTGGTAGGTGATCGGACCGTCGGCAGCCGCAAAAACCACCTTCACCGGCCCGAAATAGGACATGCTGCTCTCCCGCCGGTAGGGCTGGTAGACCGGATCGTCGGACAGATCGCCATTGGCGTTCGCATCCAGGTAGAGCCGGTCGTATTCCCCCTTGGGATTGCTCTTGTCGAAGGCCATCCAGATCTTGCCCGGGGCCACCATCGGCGTCTTCCAGTCCAGAAAGAGCGGCCGGTCGGACTTGAGCGAGGGCAGCTTGACCCCCTCCGGCTTCGTCGACGACGGCTGCATGAACTGATAGCCGATGTCTGCGACCATCTGCCTCGCCTCGTTCGCCGAGCGGTACTGAAGCCACTGCTCGTTCTGGGCCGGCACCGCAGAAGCCAGAACAACACTCAGCACCAGGGTCGGCACAAGTTTGATGTGAATCCGCTTTTCCATATTCCGCGCCTCCCAAACAGATTTTTGCGTCAGCGCACTACCCGCGTTGCCACGGTCTCTCATGCGAAAAGACGTTATCTCGGCTCTCACATTACAATTCTTGCCACGATTCTGTCAAGGATTTTGCAGGGAATTCCGTCAGGGCGCACTTCTGCCCGCCGCTCTCACATTTCTGCGCTGCTCGACGCCGGCGTGTGAAGAACATCGATTCGTATCGGCAGGCTGCCTTTGTCCTGCAATCGTCCCCGGACATAGTCCACCGTTTCTTTGTCCCACAACAATCCAACCGCCTTGAAGCGGCATTCGGCCCAGTCCTCAGTGAATGGGTTCTTCGAAGTATCTGTCACGTACACTCGCTGATCGACAACGTTGAGACGTAGCCAAGTACTGAGGCTTCGTATCGCCTGTTTCTCCAAGGGACGATTGGGAATGACCCTGCCCCCGGCGGATTCGCCCTCTCCGTCACAGGCGTGGATTTGAGCTCTGTCTGGGCCCTTGCGCCCCAAGTCAACACAACACCAATCACCAGGGCTGCCACGAATGGGATGGGAATCCGCTTTTCCGTATACAATGCCTCCCCACAAGGTTTTTGCGTCCGCGCGCTAACCGCCTTGCCAGGGTCTCTCATGAGAAGACGTTTATCTCGCCTGTGACGTTACAGTCTCCCCGAGGATCCTGTCAAGTCTGTTCTGGAGTTCGTCGAGACCAAACCCTTTTGCCCGGACGACGTGCGCTTTGTCCGCAAGAATCAGCCACGGCAGAGACTGCACACCCCAGGCACGTTGGGTCCTCTTCTCGTCGGCCTGGATCGTCTGGATCCGGGCCATCGCGAATCTGGAGACGGCCCTGGGCATCCGTGTCTTCCTGCCATACCTCGTAGCGCGGGTCTTCGGTCAACGGGGCCACGGCGGTCCACGCGCCGGCTGGGTCTTCCACCGGCTCCAGACGCAGGCGGACCTTCGATGCCTGCCGGCGCCACTCCCAATGCATCGGCTCCAGATCCAGTTCCGCATATCGCATTCCGTCGCCAGCGAGTGCGTCTGCCTGGCCCGTGAAGATTGTCGGTCTGTCCCGGGGATGGCGCAGCAGACGGTCCCGGCCATCCAGCAAATCCACCTGAATCCGCCACGTCGCATTCGTCACGGGCGACCAGCCGCTCAATCCAGTGCCGCGCCGGACGCTGGTTCAGATCGAAGAAGCAGACCAGCGTCCTTTTGTCTTGGATGTCCCCCGCGCGGACGATGACACCGAGACTTTCGAAACCAGGCAATGTCTTGCCCACCAGCGCCGGCGCACTGGCGGGGTCCGGCCGGAACACCAACTCGACAGCCTGCGTGTGCTGTCCCTGCTCGAACGCCACGGTCGCCCGCGGTCCGGCCGCAGAAGACACGCCACGAGACGGGGCCGTAGGGCAACTCCTTCTCCCTCCCAAAAGAGGGGCGATACCGGTTCATATCGAGACCCCGAAACTCGAAGCGACCTTGGGCATCGGTTCTGGTGCGAATCTGCCCGGATTTCAGGGTGGGTGTGTTGGGCGCGAAGGTCTGGACTTCCACCGGGCAATGGGGACTTTCCGCCCACGAACCATGCGAACCACGCGACCGGTTATGGCGCCGCCTTGGTCGAGCACCACTTTCAAGACGCGCTCCCCCCCACGGCACTTGATTCAACTCCGGGTACCCCCGCTGGAGACCTTTGCGTCCATTTCACCAACAGCAAACCCTTCGGCCGTCACCGCGTGATTCTTGTCCGTCAAGACCAGCCAGGGCAGCGACCGAACGCCCCAGGTGAGGCGGATCTTGCGCTCGACGCCGCACCCTCCGCGACCGCCAGTTCCAGGACGCCGAGCTCGAGTGGCTCATCGCTGCGACCGTCCGCCATGGGCGGGATCGTAAAGGGATGAGTCAAGGCGCCAATCTGCTCCCCCCAAAAGGCCCGCGGCGCGGTGGGCAGCGCGTAGGCATAGGCATGGAGACAATGCTCTCCGGCCGGGATATCGTCGGCACGGAAAGTCCCACCCGGATGTTGAGGTAGTCCGGCGGCTGGGAGCCATATACAATCCGGCACCGGCCCTGTGCGCTTGTGACATCCCTCATGCTCTCGCCGTCGAGCCGAATCTCAAGGTCCGCTCCTGCGACAGGCTCCTTCGTCTGCCGGCGGATGACCTGAAAGTCCAACGCCCGGTCCTGCCCAGGCGCGGGAGCCGCTTCCTGGGTCTTGTGGTCCGCCGTGGACCCCGCCGGATTCGCGTCGCTGGGCCCCAGGGCCAGGCACACTGCCGAGACGAAACAGCCGATTCCGATAGACCAATGCCGCATGGCACACCTCCGCTTTCCCAGAACCTGGATTTCCGCCTGAATCTCGCACCGCCTGGGCCGCTTCGCATGGTCTTGCCCCCGCTGCACACGGCCTGCCGGCTGAGTGCCACTACGCTGGGCTTACGCTACCACAAGCGCCGGGCAGAGTCAAATACTATCCAGAACGTCGGTGGAAATGGCGGCTGCGGGAAAGGGAATTCCTGGAGGATGATGACGTGAGAAGGACAATCAGACAGACCGATTCTGTCGTACAGTCTTTCGGGATGACGCGGGCGAGCAGAAGCCTCTATCCACGTGGGCTTCCTTCGCAGCTCCCGCGATCTCAGCGATCGATGAGGACCGGAGGGCAGCAGATCTTCAGCCCGACGCCCGCGCCTTTCCGCCGGACGTAGCTACGCCTAGGGGCGAGACTCGAAAGATCGCCTCACGCAGGCTTTCGACTACGGAGGCCTGCTTCCCGATTGCAGCAGGTCCTATTCAGCCCGACCCAGGCGACGGCGCAGCATCGTGCAGGCCGTCCCCATCCCCAGGACGAACAGGACCACGGCCGCTGGAGCCGGAACCTGAACAGACACGTTATCCAACTCAATCCTGCCGTTGTAGGTCCAGGCCGGGTCCACCTCGCCTACATAAGCAGTGTCAAAGTCAAACGCGATCAAAGCACTGGGTGGAAGTGTGATGCTGCTCAAGTCGACCGTGACTCGATACCAAGTCCAACCATCTTGGATTCCGAGATTTGAGCGATTGACAAAGGCGGGATTGTAGTACGGCTCAACCAGAGAAACGTCGTCCTGGAAGAACGGGTCTTCCGGAAGGAGCAGCGAGTAGTCGGGATACTCCAAGTAGGCGTTGAAAGTCTGGACATGGCCATCAGGATCAAAGCGAGGCGAGTACTCGAACGATAGACTGACGGTTCCGTCAGGAATGGTGAACACCTGCTCGAGACAGGCAAGGGAAAGATCCTTTTCCCCCAACACCGCCACACCACCAACGACCTTGGCATCCCCGCCAGGCGTCCAGTCAGCAAGCGGGTCAAAATCACTGGAGAAATCACCATTTACCAGATCGGCGAAGGCCGCTGAGCCGGGCAGACCTACGACAGAACACAAGACGACAGCGAACAGGAGACTCCGCACCCTACGGCAGGCGCTGCACGTATCCGCGCTTCTCATAATTGTACTCCTCCCGAAAAATGTCCGGCCGATTCGCGCCGGCGCAACCAGCCGCCACCATGAACCTCACCAAGCACCAACCATACACGGGGCACTTCCCGTGACATGGACGCACGCACTCTCCACACGCGCTGCCGAATCCATTCGGAAAAATTCACAAAAACGAGGGCCATCTCGTCGCAGCTCCGGGCGAGGTACCAACCGTGAGCCTACCAACTTGTATATTCTACTACACTTGGCCCGGACGTGTCAATAGTCCCGAGCACATATTCCGTACCGCTCCGTGACTACACGAAGACCTGTCGAACTGAAGTCACAGGCACACTTGGTACTCATCCGCAAATGCCCCTGAGGATGACTGGGGGGTTAGAACAGCCCGTCCAATTCCTATCGAAGGACTCACCTTTCTTCACCCCGTTCACGGCTCCAGCAGAGGGGACAGCAGGCCCCGAATACTGTAGGTGAAGTTGAACTGCCGCCGCAGCGGGTTATTGAACGACAGCCAGGTCGAAATCTTCTCCCCCGGATCCAGACGACCATCGCCCAGTAAACTCGTCACATTGAGGTACAGATAGCCATCGGACGTTGTTCCACTGCTGCCTACCAGCGTAACCGAGGGATCACTGATCGCCTTGATTACGATCCAGACCGGACCGTTGATCGGAGCCGACGAGGTATTGGTGATCGTCATCTGCATCTTCGTTTGGAGCGTCCGGCGGTCGTAGCTCATCAGACCCAAAGAGACGCTGACCAGAGAGTCTACGGCCGTAGGCACCGTCGGCGTCTCGGAGCGGATCGTCAACTCGCCGGTAGAGCCATCGGTACCAGCATTGCCTGCCGCATCGGTGGCCGTGGCCACGACCTCGTACGTGCCGAGGCCCAAGGCCGAAGAGATGTCCAGGGTCCAGGTGCCGTTACCGTTGTTCGTAGCGGTACGGGTCTGGCCGGCTGCCACGATCTGCACCACGGCCGCTGCGTCGCTCACGGCGCCGGTGAGCTGGGGCGTCGTATCGGTCGTCGTCAGAGGATTGACGGTGACTGTCGGAGCGATAGTATCAACCAAGATCGTAAAGGCCGCCGAGGTAGCGGAGGTATTGCCGGCGGCGTCCGTCGCGATCGCCGTGAAGGTATGGGTCCCATCCACCAGCGTCGAGGGGGTATACGTCCAGCTCCCCGCCCCATTCGCTGCCGTCGTGCCGGCGGAAACACCATCGACGAACACGGTAACGATGCGCTGCGCCTCGGCTGTACCGCTGATTGCCGGGGTATTGTCGCCGGTGATCCCATCGCCCAGGATACCCGTGTCTACCGCAAAGCCGCTCACCATCGGCGCTGCCGGCGGTATCAGGTCCACCAGCACCGGCGCTCCGGGATCGACCACCACCGTGTTGACCGCCAAGTCGCCATCGCCCCGCGCTCCATCCCAGAAGTACAGCTCGACCGGGTTCCCGGCAATCTGGGCCCCGGTGTGGCTGGATTCGTCAAAGGCAAAGGAATACCAGTGCGGCGTGGTGTTGTCCGGAGTCGGTCCAAACTTGTAATAGCTGTTGACGGTGACGGCCGCAGGCAGCCAGATCTTCACGCCTACCCGCACATCCGCCGTCAGGCCGCTAAGCTCGAACGCCAGGAATCCGATGGGGGCGTCCAGCCACGCCGGGACCTCGCCAACCGAAGGATTCGCCAGCGAAGCGACATCGCCCAAGTGCGTGCCGGCATCACTGCGGATGGTGATATAGTGGCCGGTGATCGTGGTGAACGAGCAAACGTTGTCCTGGGTCCAGTCCGCGTGGCCATCGCCATCGCCATCGTACCACGGATCCATCCCGTTGGGGCCGAACTCCGCCCCCGTGGCGACACCATCGTCGTCATGGTCCACCGCGGCTTCAGGATTGACGACCACTGCGATGGCAGCCACATCGGTCGAGCCATCCGTATCGGTCACGCGCACGGCCGCGCGGTAGGTCCCATAGTGCTGCCAGACGTGCAATCGGGTCGCACCGGTATCGCCGGACGGCTCGAAGCTGCCATCGTAGTTCCAATCCCACTCGTAGGAGACGATCGCATCCGGCCCGGACGCCGAGCCGCGGGCGTCGAAGCTCGCTGCCTCCCCTTCGTCCACGGCCGTATCGCCAGTCACTGCGGCCGTCGGGCGGAGATCGTGAACCTGCGCCGATACAGTCTCCCGGTGCACACCCGAGTCGTCATCGGTCACCGTGACGCGGACGATGAAGTCGCCGTCGGCCATATAGGAATGCTTTTCGCCCAAGCTCACCGTTCCAGCGGCATAGGGGAAGCTCTCGGCCGCAGTGCCGTCACCCCAGTCAATCGTGAGCGTTCCGGCGTCCAAAACTCCCACGTCGGTAATGGTGCCGGTGAGCAGAGCGACGTCACCCTCCTGGGATTCGGAGACGGCCAGATCGTCGAGGTCGGGCAGCACATTATTGATGCGGACCGTCAGAGGAGTTGCATCCACCTGCCACTGCACGCGGAACAGGGCATCCCAATAGGGGCTGGCTGGGCTGATCCCGCCCTTGAAGATCGCGCGGCCGTCGCTGTATGCCAAGTACGCGAAACTCAGACCCCAGCGGGCGGTGTCATTGCGAGCCACGAACGTGTACATCTGGCCCGTGACCAAGGTCACATCGCTGAAGTCCAGGTCCACGAATCCCCGGAACCCATCCGTCAGTCCCGTATGCGTGCGCGTCCCCAGCAGGCGGCCGGTCGTGCCCTCCCCCTCGTACAACTCGAACTGCAATGAGTAATCCGTCGGGGCAAAGTCCCGATTCATTTCCGTGACGAACAGGCTCAGCGAGGACAGAGGATGGTCCGAGATCGCCCGGAAGGACTGACCCAGCGGCATGTAGGCGCGAATCTGTGATTCCATGCCTCCACCCGCGGGCGGATCGTTCTCCAGACGAGCCCCTGCGTTGGCCAGAGGCGTGTGGCCGCCATCGTCGTCGCGGACGCTGCCGGTCACGACCACCAGGTCCCAGGCAGTCCCGTTGCCGGGTGACGGGCCATCATCGAGGTACCGGTGCGCCGCGGTGAAAGCGCCCGTCGCCGGGTCAAAGGTGACGCCGGGCGTGGCATCGTCCAAGACCAGCGATTCCTGCTTGCCATCACCCCAATCCACGTCGAGCGTGAACGTGTCGGTTGTGCCGGGGTCGGAGATCACACCGCGAAGCGTGGCGATGTCGCCTTCGCGGATCTGCGGGGTGATCGTGAGTCCCGACAAGGCCGGTGCCACGTTGTTCACGACCAGCGCGAACGAGGTCTGCGCGGAGAATCCCAGACCATCGGTGGCCGTGATCACAATCGTCTGGCTCTCGGCAGGACCATCACTGGTTGCGAACGACCAGCTCCAGAAGCCAAAGCCATAGCCGGAGCCAAAGTAAACGATCGTTCCGATGGAGACACTCAGGCTCACCGCGTCCACTACAGCGTCGGAGAAACTGCCCGTATTAGCGGCCGTGTCGGCTTCGTCCACCGTTACCTTCGCGTTGTCCGCCGCCACATCCGGGGGCATGGTGTCGACGATCACCAGGAACCCGGCTGATGGGAGCGACGTGTTGCCGGCCGCGTCCGCAGCCGTAGCGGTGAACGTGTAGGTGTCGTCGCCCAACGGCACACCCGAATAGTCGAAAGTCCAATTGCCGGAACTGTCGGAGGTCGTCAGGCCGATGCTGCCGCCGTCGAGGAACAGTTCGACCATGCTATCGGCCTCGGCCGTGCCGTGGATCACCAGCGTGGTATCGGAGGTGATCCCATCGCCTGCCAAACCGGTGTCGTCGTCGATCCCGGTCACCGCCGGAGCAGGCGCTGCCGTATCCACCGTCACCAGAAGTGCGAGGGACTCCACTGACGTGTTGCCTGCCGCATCGGTGGCCGTCGCCGTGAACGCATAAACCCCGTCCGCCAGGTCCACGGTTGAGTGGTCGAAGGTCCAGTTGCCCAAGGCGTCGGCCGCCGTCGCGCCGATGCTGCCGCCATTGACGAAGAGCTCGACCGTGCTGTTCGCCTCGGCTATCCCATTGAGGACCAGCGTGCTGTCGGAGGTGATTTCGTCACCGGCCAGACCCGTGTCATCGGCGATTCCGGTAAGCACCGGGGCTTCAGGCGGTGTCACATCACCGGTGGTGAAGCTCCAGGTGTCGCTCGCGCCGATCCCGGCGAAGGCGTTGCCTGCCTCGTCCATGAACGCCCCGGCATCGACCTGGACGTAGTACTCGGTCTCACCGGCCAGGACCGATGCAGGATCGATGACCGCGGTTGCCCCAGTCGCGGTGACCGCCGCGCTTGTCACGTCGATGATCTCCACGACCGAGTCGTCGCTCGACCGCCGGAGGACCACCGTGCCCGTCCCTCTGTAGATCGGCTCGTCAAACGTGAGCACGAGGTTCGTATTGACCGCCACAGCCACCGCGTCGTCGACCGGGGATAGGCTGATCATCGTCGGAGCGACCGTCTCCAGCGTGAAGGTGACGGATTGGTCGTTGCCGTTGTTCAAGTGCAGTCCGGCGTCATCGGTGATCGTCGTCTGCCCTTTGAGCGTGATCGTATACTGCCCGTCCACCGTGAGCGGAGCGCTCAGGGCGACCACCAGGGTGTCGCTGCCCCAGCCGGTAACGGTCTTGATGGCAACCGGTCCCGGGCCGGAGATGAGAACGTCGCCGCTGTCGCCGAACACACGCTCGGGGAAGGTGAAGAAGAACACCGGCTGACGATGGTTGGTCAGCTTGTCCGTCGCGCTGGCACCCGCATCGGGCGAGAGCGTCCAGTCCACCAGGGTCGGCGGAGCCTCGATGTCGGCTGTGGTGGTTCCGAGGCAGGCTTTGTTCTCTCCCGTAACCAGACTCACCGTCACGGTGTAGTTCCCCGGGGTGAGGTATTCGTGGGCGAAGTCGACCACGCCGATGATCGGCGCCGCGAATTGGAACGGCCTGCCCTCATAAAGGTAGACCGCGCCACTGTTCGTTCCGACGTTGGCGTACTGCCATGCGCCGACAGCAAAGTCGCTGAGGCCATCGCCGTTGAAGTCGCCGGCCGCGACGTGCCGGGCAAGATTGTAGGGCACCTGCCAGGTCTCGCCGGTTTCATTCAGCCGCAGGACCATTCCAGACAGGCCGTCGGGCGAGCCGAGGTAAAGGAGAACCTCTCCTTTGTATTCCTTCCGGTAGATCGGGTTCCCTTCGTCGTCCTCAAGGGGCTCCCCCGTCTGCGGGTCCAGCCAAGGCACGCTGGCCACCTGCTGGGCTCTGACGACAATGTCGTCGTATCCGTCGGCGTTCAGGTCACCGGCTGAAGCTACGTCCCAGCCAAATTGTTCGGTGTCCTCTGGCGTGGGATCAGCGATCCGGATTGCAGAAGACAGGCCTTCCTTCGATCCAAGATACAGGTAGGCGGCTCCGCGGAGTTCTCCGGATGGGTCCTCTCTCCAAGGGGCGCCGATCACCACATCGGCGAACCCATCGTTGTTGACATCGCCGGCCGCGGAGACCACGGTGCCGAAGCGATCCTGCTGCTCATCGCCTTCGAGGATTTGATGCGGGTACCGACTCGGGCCCTTCTCCGATCCAAGGAACAGATAGGCACGGCCGGCATAGACGGGCTCGTCGCTGCGTTCACAGTAAGCCCCGACCAGGAGGTCCGGGTAGCCGTCGCCGTTGACATCTCCGACAACAGCCACCGAGTTGCCGAAATAACCACCGACCTCTTGCTCACCCTTGAGGGTCAGCGTAGGCTCCTGAGGAAGCCCGTTCGCCGTGCCGAGGAAGACCCGGACGATGCCGGCGTTACTGACCGTAACGACACCCGTGTCCGTGGTCGCTTGGACAGAGGTATCCGGCAAACCAATCACGATATCGATGAAGCCGTCCATGTTCAGATCGCCGGACGTGAAGGAGAACTGGTCGAAGCCGGTATCGGTATCGATGAGGGTCCAATAGGGTCTCGAAGAGACTCCTGTGCTCGAACCGAGGAAGAGAGAAACCTGCCCGATTACGGAATAGTTTTGCTGGGTCGCCTTCCCATCGGCACCCACAACGGTCCTCTGGAGCGAGCCCTCCTGACCCGGGGCGCCGACCAGGATGTCGCCGTAGCCATCGCCGTTTACATCACCGATGAACTCGACCACCGTTCCGAACGTGTCTCGGTCACCGCGGCCGTGCAGAATCGTGACGGGCTCCGGCACCAGTCCATCCTCAGAGCCGAAGTAGACCAGCACACGGCCTCTCTGGAAGTCCGGAGCTGTGGTGCTGCCATACCTGTAGCGCTGGTCGCCAAGGATCAGATCGTCAAAACCGTCGCGGTTGATGTCGCCGACGGCGAGGGCCTGGCCGAACCAGCCGTAATCGAGCGCTTCCCCCGTCAGCATGAGCGAAGGTGGCCCGAAGTCCTGGGCGCCGACCGGCTCGTAAGGAACGGAGATGGGCTGCGTGGTCCCATCGCCGAAATCCACAAGCAACTGGATCTCGACGCCGGCAGGCGTGAATCGCCACGTCGGGTCGCGGACCTGGATCCGGAATGAGCCGGGAGTATTGACCAGGACGAGATCGCCCAGGATCTCCGGCGCGATGACCAGCGTGTCGTCGACCTTCACCGTCGGTTTGTCGACGCCGGTCTCGATCTCCAGCTCGACCGACTGCCCGAACCGGACGCCATTGAACGAGACGTTGCCCGTCGCAGACAGCGCCAGCTTGCTGGAATACCGGTCCTCCCCGATCAGGACACTGCGGGCCAGGATATTACCGGTGGCCTGGACATCCACGTCGCCGTCGGCGACATCGACATCCGCCAGCTCGATGGAGCTGAGCGCCGCAACCGTGAGATCGCCGGTCTCCAGCACGTGGGCCGAGAGCTTCCTGGCGTCGGTCAAGAGGTCGAATCCGAGGTCGGCGACGATGGAGAGGTTGTCGGCCCTGATGAGGGCTTGGGCGCCGTTCTGAATGGTCCCGGCGTCGATATTGACGTTCCTCCCATAGATCACCGGACTACTCCCGGAGGTTCGGGTGGCCGAGAACCGCAGCTCATGGGCCGCGTCGAGGCGAACGTTCCCCGACGGATTCCGGATACCGCCGTTGCCCACGAAGATGATGTTCTGGGCCGTGAAGTCCACCGCCTGGGTGGTGTTGATGAGCGTGCTGATGATGATGTCGCGCTCGGCGGTGATGACGAACGAGCCTTCATACGTCTCATCGATCCACACGCTGAGAGGCGTCTCAGGAAGAACCGGCTGAACGGACCAGTAATCCGTTGTGTGGTCGTCAATGCCGAGCCCGTACAGAACGGTCACCTCGTCGGCATCCACCGTGCTCTTGATACCGGGGATATTGCGGACGTATCCAGCAGCATCCAGGATAACTGTGCTTGCCCAGGTGGTCAGCTTACCGACCTCGATGTTGCCCATGCCCCTTGCCAGGAGGCTGACGTTGTCCGCCGCCACGTTGTCAGCCCTGATGGTCGTGTTGGCCGTGACGCTGACATCGCCGTGCAAAGCGTCCACGTCGGAGAGGTGCATGGTGCCTTCCGCGCCCACGTCGGTCACGACGATGTCCCCAATGGCCGAGGCATGGCCGATCAGATAAGTCACGTCCGTGTATACGTTCATTCCGGCCGCCGTCTGCGACGTGTACTGATAGGCGTGGATGAGGCTGTCCATGTCCCCGATCACCGCCCCGTTGGGCACGATGGTGTCAACGTTCGTCGCCTCGAGCAAAGCCCCCTCTTCCAGGCGGAGAGCGCCGTCGGTGTGAACCTCCACGAGATCGATGCCGAGCAGGCCGGCACCGACCCACAGGTCGTCGCGGCACTCGATGTGCACGGTCTTGGCGGAGAATACCGCGCCCCGGCTCAGGCCCCGGATGGCGCCGTCCGCGATCATCGTGAGCGACCCGGAGGCGCTTACGGAGACCCCTTCGAGATTGATGTTTCCGCCTTCGAGCAGGGTGATGGGACGCAGGAGCTGACCGTTGTGCAGCACTTCGGCGAACAGGTCGGGAAGCGCGTCCACGACCTCGCCCGCGTGGACCTGCGGATCTTCGAACGTGAACTCCGCGGACGGCAGCGGGGTGTACGCGGGGGCCAGGTCCGTGAACAGCACGAGAACGTCATCCCGGGTCACCTCGGTGATCCCCACGTCCGCAAGCGTCTGGCCCGGATACAGGACGATCAACTGCCCGCCAGGACCGACCTGGGCTCCGAGACTCTCAAGGAGATCACTGAAGTCGATGACCTCGTTGCCCTCCGTGTCGAGGACATAGCGCAGGTCCGCGCTGGAGGTTGGCGCGTCGGTCGTCGTGAGGAACCGGAAGCGGTAATCGTTCACGCGGAAGAGGTCGCTCGTGATGGTGACCGGCCGAGGCTTGCCGGTGTCGCTCCAGGTCTCTTGGTGGGTCTTCTGTGTGGTCCCGACAAGCTGCTTCACGACGCATTCGCCGTCGAAGGTGTACACGACTTCGGGCACGGCGCCGTCGGCATGCCAAGCGTAGAGCACATCATCGGCCGTATTGTCCGGCGTATCCCGGACATCGCGGTAATACCACGTGCCGGCGTGCTGCTCCAGCCCGACATCCCAGACGTAGAAGACATCGTCGCTGTCATCCCTGGTATAGACCGGCTCGCCGAATTCGTCTTCGGAAACGCCCTTCACGTCTCTGTAGAAGATCCGGCCGGTCCCCATCTCCTCGTAGAGGAACAGGCCGGAGAACTCGTCCTGAGCCACAGGCACGCCCTTGGGCACTACGATCTCGTCCCAAGTGAATTCCAGGGCCTCGATCCGGATGGCGGTCGGCTGCGCGACCGCGAGCTGGGCCTGCTGCACTTGCTGCCGCAGAGCGGTCTCCTGGGTTTGCAGCGAGCTCATTTGCGATTGCAGGAGCATCATCTGCGTCTCGCCGGCAGCCAGCGTGTCGCGGAACACCTGCGCCGTGTTGCGGAACAGCGTGGCCCCTTGCGTATGCTGCAGGTCCTGGACGATCCGCAGGACATCCGCCTGGACCTCCTGCTGCCATGCCAAGCCTGCCTTCGGATTCTGAACGGTCCCATTGGCCAGTTCATACCGTCCCGTCCACTTCTGCTGGATGATCCCATCCAGTTCCGTCTGCATCGCCGCCTCGTAACCGGCAAGGTCACTCAAACGACTCTGGTTGCCGGCGATGTACCCCTGATACGGGCTCACCTGGCCATTCAAGCCGGCAAGCTGCGTGTTGAGCGGGGCGGCCTGCTGCTGAAGCTGGGTAATCTGGGCCGGCGCGTCGTCATAAGCCTTCTGCAGATTCGCCCTCTGGACGATCAGGGATTCCTGTCGATCTTGCAGCGCCATCTGCTCGGCAGAAAGCATCGGGACCGCGGCCTGGAAAAGCTCTTCCAGTGAATCGTACTGAACTTGATAGATGCCGACCTGATCGTTCAGCATGTTCACCTGCGTTCCCAGATAGTCTTTCTCTCCTGAAAGGCCGCTGGCGGTCTGGCTGATCTTGCTTTGCAGTTGCGGGATGTCGGTCAGCATAAGAGTATCGCGCTGCAGCTGCAGCCCTTCGATATTCGCCTTCTCCGCCGTGTACGAGCTCACTTGGGTCTCGTATGTCTCTCTGCTCGTCACCAACTGGTCCTTCTCCGCCTGGACCGACGGTACGGCCTCTTCCGCAGAGGAAAGACCACTGTAGAGGACGATAAGCTGCTCCTTGGTGAGATCCTCTTTCATGAACTCACTGCGGCTCAGACTGCTCAGCGACCAGGTGTGCGGCAAACCGCTCGCATCCAGGTAGCGAATAGCGCTACCGCCATAGCGAGTATCGTACAAGTAGGTGGCGTTGACTTTCGTTACCTGGCGCTGATCGGGTATTTGGAAACGCGTCGAGAAGACATAACTCGTGTCCTCCAGCAGGCCACCGACCCGGGACAGATCCGTCAGTTGCGTATTCACCCGGCTCAACTGGGTCGTGGTCGAAGACAAATGATTCTGCGCCGTATTCAGGTCGGCGACAACGAGATCCAGATCGCGCCGGCCGGCCAGTTGGGTCTGCACGGTCTGCAGGTTGTTCTGCAGAACGCTCATCGGCGTGGTCGTCGTCGCGAACTGGTATACGCTGGAGCCGAAGCCGGAACTGAGCACGCCCCCATAGGAGACCAGGCTCCGCAAGCCGGCATCCAACTCGGTCTGATCGGTCTCCCCAGTCAGCGAATTCACGAGCGTCAGGGCACCCTGCGTGTTATCGCGCTGCGTGGTCCAGGAGTTCAACTGACTATCCACCAGGGAGAACGGAGGCTGAACCACGAGCTGACCCACGAGGTCCTGCAGATCGACGCTGAGCACGCCGGAGTACTGCTCCAATTCTCGCAGGCCGTTATCCAGGGTGGCGTAGTCCGTCACCCCCTGCAGCGACGCGACGATCCCCAGCGCTTGCGCTATGCTGGCAATCTCCATCTCCATCGCGGCCAGTTGCGCCGGCGCCGTGTCCCGGATCGCCTGGAGCGATGCGATCTGACGTTTGATCGGGGCCAGGGAGCCCTCGTTGGCCGCGATCTGCTGGAGGATCATGGTCTGCGTCTCGCCCAAGCCGGACAGCTCCTCCGCTATGGAGGAATCCACCGCCTGCAGATCGTTGTAGAAGGCGGCCAGTTGCCGATTTGAGAGCGTCTTGAGGTCAAGGGACGACAGTTGCGCGAGATCGAGGGCAGCCGGCACTTCGCCGGTGGGATTGAGCAGCACGAAGTTGCTTCGGCTCTCAATCTCCGCATCCACGGCGGCGCGCAGGACGTTCAAGCCCTGCTCGTAGGTCTGGCGCTGGCCCATGGTATTGCGCACGTCCTGAAGCTGGAGCTCGAGGCCCGTCGTGTTGCCCGCTATCGCGGCAATCTGCAGCGCAAGCGTGGTGATGGTGGCTTCCCAGCCTGCGATCTCCACAAGCTTGCTCGTGCGCTCGTTGACAAGATTCGCGTAGGATTTCACGAGGCTATCCTTGGCGTCCAGCCACGTCATGTCGTCGATCGTATTCCGCGGGTCCTCACCATCCAGCAGCGACTTGAACGCCGCATACTGCTGAACCAGTTGCTGCTGCCGGACATCGAGCGGCAGCCCGATCAACTGCTGGAGCAACGCCCCTTCGAGGAGGTTGAGCACGTCCTGCTGGGCGAGCTTGAGGTTCGAGGTCGCCAGTTTGAGGTTCTCCAGGGTCTGCGAGATCCTCGCCTGCGACCGCTGATTCTCTTCCAGGGCCTCCGTGAGCGTCTGCAACTGGGCCACCGACTCCACGTACACGTTGAAGCCGTCGTGGTCGTCAACGTTTCCGAGAAGGTTCACATTCCCCCGGCTCCCGACATCCAACTCGCGCAAACCGCTGATGTGGCCGCTCAGGGTGACGCTGCCGCCGGCGTCGATGGCCAGGGCCAGGGCTTCCAGACGCACCTTCTTGCCCAGAGTGCCCAGCGAGCCGCCGGCGTCGAGTTCGATCAGGTTGCCGGCAATGAGGTCGTCATTGACGGTCACGTCCCCAAAGGCGATGAGCTTGATCCCGCCCTGGGAATGGATGCTGCCACCCATGTCCTTCACGAACAGGCTGCTGTTCGTGGATCCCAGGGTCAGCGTGTTGAACAGGCCGTAGCTGGTGGCGTCCTCGACGACGAGCCCGCCCTGAGCCATAACCGTGACGGCGCCGCCCATCGTGTCGCGCAGCTCCAATCCGGGATTCAGCTCGCCGATCCCGTCGAGATCGTAGACCTCGACAAGGCCGCGGGACAGAGAACGAACGTCCTGTATCTTATTCACGGCGGTGTGCAGGCCGGCAATCGTTGACCCGGCCACCAGCACGGCCGTATCGGCGATGATGCTCACCACCCCAGGTCCGGCCCCGTTCTCAATGGCGCCGCCCGCATTCAGCTCCACCTTTCCGGCAGAGGTGAAGCTCTTGCTCAGCGTCAACAGGTTCCGCGTCTCGGAGAACACGGGCGTGGGCGTCTCGCCACTGCCGTCCTCGCCGAAGACCTCCTCATAGGCGACACCCAGAACATCCAGCAGCCGGGTGTAGATCAGGTAGGCGACGTGACCCGTCATCACGGCGCCCTGGTCCAACCGGGAGTACATCAGCCAGGCGACATGGGCCGTCATCAGAGATCCATTCGCGAAGTCCGCCTCGGCGACACCGCCGTGATGGGTCGCACTGGTGACAAGAGCCGCCGACACGAGGGCGGCAAACTCCTCGGCCTCGGCCATGGTCAGTTGAACGTGTCTGGGACGACCGCTCAAATCGAAGGGCGTGAGGAAGGTCTCGGGAATGCCCGTTGTAGCAATGTCCCACAACCCTCCGCCGGCCCAGGCATTCCCGTTGAGCCGATTCAGGCCCGTCTGCCGGAATGTGGTCTCGCTGACCGCGCTCGGATCGGCGGCGAAGGCAAGCGACCACGTCACGATGTAAGACAGGTCCTCGGCCTCCGTCATCGTCAGGTCCACGCGGTCCTTGGGATCGCGCTCCATATCCGTACCGCTCGTGATGAACACCGGCAGAATGCCGGCGGTGCTGATCCCCGAGAGCGCCGAGTTCAGCAGGTCCAGGCGGATCTGGGCGGCTTCTTCCTCGCTGGCCGCGTAGGTCCCGCCGCTGACGTGAACTACCGTGATCGTGCCGCCGCTCTCGAGGGTGATGACGTTGGCACTGGGCGGATCGCGGTTGGTGTTCCAATCCGTCAGGACGACCACGTTCTCGGCGGTGAGATCGCCCGGAGTCGTCACGTGGATGTTGCCGTTGGTCACCTCGATATTCGTCAGGATCAGCGCGGCAGCGCCGCTGTTGCTCACCGTCAAGTCGCCCTCTCCCGCCATCTCGATGTCCAGGGAACTGACCTGCGTTCTCAGCGACACGACGCCAAAGGCACGGATCGTGGCCAGATCGGCGATCAGGAGTCCATCGGGCTGTGTGATCGTCCCTTCCACCGTCAGCACAACATCGCCCGCCCCGGCCGCGCGAACATCATGCAGCGTCACAGCGACCCCATCGGCATCCGCTGCCAGAACCGTCAGCGAGATGTCATGATCGTCGCCACCGGTGAGCGAGGCCACACTGACGACATTGAGCGTTCGGGCAATCACCTCCAGCGTGATGGCCCCGTCGGCTGTCTCGATGTCCGTCAGCGTCACGTCCACCGGCCGGGTCGGCAACCCACCCTCGGAGGGCTGGGCGAAGCCAACGTTCCGAATCAGGATATCGCCCGTTCCGGTCACGGTCGCAGAAAACTCAGCCAGGGCCGTGTTCTCCAACGAGATACCGTTCTGTGCGGTAGCCGTGAGCGATGTGGCCACGATCAGTCCGACCGTGCTCGGAGTTACCTCTCCCTCAGGGATTTCGCCAGCGGGCTGCGTGATCGCCCCGGCCGGCGCCTCGAGAGTCAGGGCAACCGTCTCAAGGTCGGCATCGAGCAGCGAGATGTCCCCGAGATTGGCACCGGCCCTCAGGTGAATCAGGCCGTCTTCGCCCAAGGCCTTGAGCACACCCGTCAGGGTCCCTTCGGGCTCCCGGCGAATGGTGATGTTGCCCTGCCCGGCAGCACCCGTGCCAGCGAGAACCTCGATAGTGCTGTGCGCCACAGAAATGCCGCCCGTGATCAGAACATCCGTCCCGGCGGATAGCGCCACCGCGTGGCGTGCCTCGATCTGACCGGCCATCTCGATACTGCCACCGGCCGTCAGCGTGACATCCGGCTCGTCGGTGGTATCGGCGGTTGTCCGCAGGGTTGCCGTGGCCCCCACCAGCAGATTACCCGCCGCGGTGATCTCAATCGCCTGGACGGCCGTCAGGTAAAGCGTGTCGAAGATCATGGGGTCTTCCGGCATCGCGCCGCCGACAGTGACATCCCCGGCGGTAGACTCAATCGTGATCGTGCTGGCCGCCCCGGTCGCGTCCATACCGGCCTTGACCAGGACGTTGCCATCGGCCGAAATGGTGATGGTTCCGGAGGCCGACACGGCGGGCAGGTCAAAGGCGTCCAAGCTCAGCGGCCCATCCGGAGCCACGACGCTGCCGCTCCAGCTCAACTGCTGCTCGACCACGGGAACGTACTCCCAGTTGGTGACCTGCTCCATCTTGATGACCGGGACCAGGCTCTCCCGCGTCTCATAGCGCGGCCGCTTGTCCACGATGTCGTGGGCCTCGGTGAAGATGCGGTAGGTGATGTCCGAGCGGATATCCTTGACATCCTCCCACTTCGACTTCAGCTTGTAGATGTAGTCCTGGTCGGTCTCGCCTCTCACGTGCGGATCGCTCCAGTACCCGTCGCGCTCGTAGACGGAGCCAATCTTCGTCGCCCCGTTGAGGTCGTTCCATTGGCCCTTTCGTGCCGCATCCCCCCACATCATCAGGCTGTCTTCATCCAGCGTGAAGTACCCGGTGGCCGCATTGGCGGTCCGAACCTCATCTGCGTCAATATCAAGCATCAACCCGATGTACTCGCTGAAGCTGTGACCAGGGTGCGCCGCTGCCCATATCGTGTAATTGATCGGGGGAATGAAGTAGGGGCCGCTCTCCATGTTGTTGGGCTCGTCAGCGTGGAAATTGCTGTAGCCGGAGGAACTGCTGAGGGAGCCGTCATCGACCCAATCCATCGACCAGGAATTGTGCGAGGTGCCGTCAATGTCATACCCACCCAGCCAGACACTCTCGCCGCCGATCTGGTCGGCGATCAGCGTGTTCTCCTCCGCGCTGTTGACGATAGCCAGGTGCCAGTCCTCCTCCAGGAGGGAAGTCAGAGTACCCGCCCACCGATCGGCAAATTGCCACGTCGTTGGCGTGTGAAATACGAGGTACTCGCTCCCCTGGTACTCGCTCACACTGCCCTTGTTGGCCACCAGCCGGGGTGCCAGGGAGGCGATCAGCTCGAGCTTGACGCCCGTCTGAGACACCGCCAGGATGTTGTTGACATCCTTCTGCCCGAACACCAGGCGACCGTTCGCGTCATTGCCGAAGCCCCAGTTGGCGCCCGTGAACACGTTCCAGCCACCGGAACCACCTTCTCCCGCGGGCGTACTCCCCTCCGTCGTCCAGGAGTTCGGCGTCCGCATCAGCGTTCCGGCGGTATCCTGATAGTACAAGGTGCCGTCGTACGTGACGCCGCCAGCCTCGCCCAGGTTCCAATCCTTCGGCTCCCACTCGACCTTCACAGAGCGGTCGCCGGCGGTGACCATCGAGTAGACCAAGTCGATGGCAAGTTCATCCTCATCCGGCTCCAGCACGAAGTACATCAGCTCCAGGCCTTCGCTCGAATCCTCCTCCACGCTCTCCGAGCCTTCCGCCCCAAGCGAAGCAAAGCCGGTGAACAGTCCGACCACGTAGGTTAGATCGACCTCGTCCGTTTCGCGGCCATCAAAGATGCTGTACTGCTCGTAAGCCGTATACTCGTCCGGCCAGTCCGGATGAGGGCTGTCCAGGTATGTCACTACCCATTGCGCCGGGCTGTTGTCGTAGTCGAGCACGCACCAGAGATCGCCGTCCACGGGATCGTCGGGCGGATCCGGTTGGTCCTCCATCGTCGACCATCTTTGCGTGTACTGAAGCTGGGCCACCGTACGGTACTTGCCGACGATCTCGTCATGCGGGTCCACGTTGCCGACATATTGCAGCTTCTTGTCGTCCGGCTCGGTGCGGTCGTTGCCCAGCGCCTCCACCGTGTAGTTCTCCCACCAGTCCGTGGGGGCCCGCAGGAAGATATTGGTGCCGTCGTCGAGCTGGTAGGGCACGACAGCCCGCACATCGCCCGAGAAGTCCAGGTCCCAGAACGTGGCGGTGGGGATGCCCTCCAGGTTGCGGTTGACACGGCCGAGGCCTTCCGTCGGCGAATAGAGCTTCTCCCAACGAGTAGTCCGGGGCTCAGGATCCTCGCCAAGGATGGTGTCTTCCCGCTCGAAGAAGCTGGCGATGTAACCTTGCCCTTCCTTCGCCGGATTGCTGTAATCCTCGTCGTAGTCGCGGCCGGCGATGAAGAATCGATCATACAGCCTGTCGATGGCCTGGGTCTGGAGATCGTGGATGTGCTTGGCCTGGAAACGGTCCATGACCACGCCGTCGATGGTGAAGTTGTGCTCGGTAATGTGGGCCAAGTCCGCGGCCGCCTGGTCCGAGAGCGCCAGCTTGCCGGCCACGAGGAACTCGCCCACCAGCGTTTCATCGTAATCGATGGCCGCCAGCGTCTCTTCCAGCATGTAATACGGCGGCAGGAAGTGGGCCTCCGCCTCGGCCTCCTTGTTGCCGGTGCCGTCCCACTCGAACGGCTCGAACTCGGCAAACCAGAAGTCAAAGTAGGTCTTGTACTCCTCGTGGCTGTCCATGTTCAGGTTCATGCCGAGCGCGGCGAGACTGTCGGCCAGCGCGAGTATCGGGGTCGCCTCAAACCGGCCCTCCGTGACAACGCCTGGTACGAACACGGTCTGAAGGGACTCACCATCGTTGTATTCGTACGCAAGCCCCTCGACCGTAACGGCATAGTCGCCGGTGAAACTATAGCTCTCATCGTCGCCATCGTTATCGATATCACCCTGGGCAACCAGACTGGCGTTCGACACCAGGTAGGCACCGGTGGCTTCCACCTCGGACATGGGCTGGTCGTCAAAGAGGTCCAGTATAGCGCTGTCACGCATCACATTCCAGGGCTGCGGCACGTAGACGGTCCGCTTGTACCCGGAGAGGAACTGCACGTCGAAGAGCTTCTCATAGCCCTGGAAGTCCAGGATGGCCCGAACCTTCTCACTTTCCGTGAGGTCCGGCCAGGTCTTGTTCGCCGAGGCCCCGGCGAGGGCTTCAGCCACCGTGACGGTGGCGAGCTCATTATAGACCTCAGCAAAGTCATGCTCCGTGTAATACTGCGCCGGGCTCATCTCGACATACAACGGGGGCATGACTCCACCGGCCAGGATCGTGCTGACGACGCTGTTCATGCTGCCGCCGGCCGCCAGAGGATCGTCGGGGTCGATGATCGGATCGGCGTAGTTCGTCACCTGCTCGAAGAGCTGCATGGCGATGACCGCATCCCGATAGTCCTCATACTCCGGGTCATCCGGACCCACGGGGTTCTGCGTGTCCTCCGGGGTGATCCACCTGCCGAGCCAAGACACGTAGAAGTCTTCTTCACCAGGATGGGCCTTGCCCGGCCAGTCGAGGTCGTCGACGTGGTAGTCCACGTCCTTGATGAAGTACTCGCGGAACTGCTCGTCCCTGGGCAAATCCCTGACTCCGGCCAGGATGTCCTGGATCAGCACGCGGTTGAGCCGCACGGTCTCCACGCCGCTCAAACCCTGTGAGGCCAGCTTGGCCAGCAGGGAATTGGCTTCGCTGCTCAAAGTGAGGCCCGCGTAGGCGTCCTCATCGTAGATGGGCTCGCCCGCGGAGATGATCCGGTTGAAATCATCGACCAAGGCTTGTTTCAGCTCCCTGGAAGGCTCGCCTGACGAACTCAGCACGCTCGTCCGCGTCGACAACGACAGGAGCTGAAGAAGGTGGTACACCGCGGAATTCGGGAACAACTGCGAGAGCTGGAAGATGAAAGTGACAAGCGAGGCGTTCGCCCCGTAGTCGCTGCTCAAATCGACCAGCCCGAAGCCGGTCTTATAGTAGCCGTCCTGCAAGAGGCGGGCCTCGACGCTGCCGAATTCGCTGCCCACTTTGACATCGTCAAAGCCGGTCTGTTCGGTCGTGATCGTAGGAATCCAGTGGTAGACCGGCCGCAGCACAAAGCCTGACTCCACCCGGCGATAGCCGGCGACCACATCGACCAGCACCGGCTCGTAGGTGACGTACGGCGGCGCAAACTGGAGGTCATCGTTCATGGTGTCGTCATAGGCAAGTAGCGAAACCTCGCCCGGGGCGTCCATCGTGACGTTGCCCGCGACGCCCGACTCGTAGCCCGCCGCCACCTTGCCTTCGGCCGAGACAACGATGCTGCCCGTCACGTCGACCAGACCCGCATTGAGGTCCGCGTCGCCGCCGGAGAGAACCTCGCCCCGCACCAGGATGTGCCGGCCGGCATTGAGCACGAGCTGAGAATGCGGAGAACCCTCAGAACCGTTGAGGTTTCCGCCTTCGACAGCTACCGTCCCATAGACGCCGATGTCGTACCCATTCAGCTCCACCAGCCCTTGCGCGGCGACGTAGGCACGGAAGTAGTAGATCTGGCTGCGTGCGACATGGATCGTACCCGCCGCCGGCCCAAGGCCGTTGGCCGTCAAGTGCACTTGCGAGTATGACGCGCGAGCGATCGTGACGCTCTCATCCATCGCCCAGACCTTGGTGCCGGTCATCGCTACCGTGTTTTGCGCATTCACCAGGGCGTCCGTGTCCAGGACCACCTCGGCCAACGAGGTGATCTGGACCTCCGTCGTGTCGACCGTCGTCTCCGGTGTCACCGAATCGTCCAGCCGCACGAATCCCACCATGCCGTGGATCTCGATATTCTTGTCCCCGTAGATGGTGATCCGACCGGTGGGACCGGTGGTCCTCAGCACACCGCCGCTGAGATGCTCGGGCAGATCGACTAACTCTTTGCCGCTCGTCGTCTGGAACGGTTCTCCCTCTTGAATACTGCCGACGTGCCAGCGCTCCCCCTCCTCCACGAGCACCGCCGGCTCGAGGGTCGCCGGATTCTGCGGCACCAGCGTCCCGTGCGCCGCCACCGGGGCTTGATAACTGACAATGGGGATCCCATCTTCGTCGATGAATTCGCCGCGCGCGTTGATTAGACAATAGGTCTCACCAGACTTCTTCATCAGCTCTGCCTCGGAGCTGACCAGGTTGCCGTGCTCATCCGCCAGGTAATTCGCCCCGTCAACCAGGACCGTGGTGCGAATCGCCCCCACGCCGTTGAGCAGACCGTCGGTGCTGTTCAGGAGCCGCCCCTGCTCATCAATCTTGTAGCCCGCCGGGTTGATCAGCGTGACCATGTCGACCGAGATGAGATTGCCGTGGGAATCGACCCGGTCGCCGTAGGCGTTGATGGGATCGCCGAACTCATTGAGGAAGTTCCCGTTCTCGTCGATGAGGTAACGGTACTCGTTGACAAGGGCCCCGACAGCATCCAGCCGGATGCCCTGCTCGTTGACGACGAACCCTTCATCGTCCAGGAACTGACCGGCCCCATCCACGTAGAAGAACCGGACGTACGTGTCACGCGGGCCCTGGAGTCCCAACTGCTCCAGGTTGGCGGAAGTCCCCGCAATGTCGATCTCGTAGCCGGCGACGGACAGTACCAACGCGCCGTCCCGCTCCAGGGCGACGACCGCCGAATAGGGGCTGGTGTTGAGCCGCGTCTGGAGAAGAGCGATCAACTGATCCGCCGAGGTAAAGGCCGCGGTCTCTGCGACGCCGATCACAATCGGCGTTCCCTCGATCCGGTGGCCTAAGCCGTCATCCAGGATCAAATCCAGCGTCACGTCGGAACCGGCGGCGATCTGTCCGTTGCCGGGCAGCAGACCGGCACCATGCAACTCGAAGTATTCGCTCAACCGGAAGCCTTCCTTATCCACATAGAAAGGCGTGTCCGTGTCGTCATAGGCGACGTAGATCGGTTGTCCGCCGAGCTCTGGCACCCCGTTCGTCCCGATGACGCGTTGTGGCACCCCGGTGACGCCATCCACGATGACCTGCCCCGCGCCGTCGAGGGCTACGTGGAAGCCGTAATCATCGATCAGCAGGCCGTACTCATCGATGGTAAACGGACGCGCCTGGCCTCCCGTCGTCATGACTTCGCGTGTCTTGGTTTCATACAAGAGCTTGTCGACACGAACACTCACCCCCGACGGGGAGAGCAGATTGGCGCCGGCAAGGGACAACTGGTCGCCGGCTTGGACAAAGCCGCCGATCCACAGCAGCCCGGCACCGGAGTTCAGCGTCACATCGGAGCCGGAATCGAGCGCCCGGATGGCGCCGAAGATCTCGATGCCGTTGCCGGTAGTAATCGTGATGGCGCTGGAGGCACCCAGGGCCGGCTCGCCGAGCGGCGCGCAGTTCGTTTGGATCACACTAAGCGCGTTCAGATGGAACTTGTGCTCTGCTCCTGCGGCCACGGTGATGGTCACGGCGCCGGTGGCCCAGGCGAAGCCACCACGCTGGATCGTCGTATCCGTCGGCGCCGCCAGATGGTTGTACACATCAAGATCGGTGACCGCGTCTGCACCGCCGAAGGTGACCATATTGTCGGCCACGATCTGGATGCCGGCGTTGCCGCCCGCCCAGGTGATCCCAGGCTCTTCGCTCATCAGGACACGGTTAGGGTTGGCTCCCGCGTAGAGGCTGCCCAGGATGTCCACATAGGGCGCTGCGAGGTACAGCAGGCTGCCACCGTGGCGCACGATCAACTGGCTGGCCGTGCTGACGTCAATGCTCTCCGTCGCGATCAATTCGATGAGTCCCGAGGCGGCGATCTGGGCGCCCAACGGATAGGTGTCTCCGAGGTTCAGACCCTCGATCGGATGCTCGGCATCGACGGTGCCCGTGCCACCATCCACGTCGATGCTGGGCGCCTCGATGCGGACCCGCTCGTCGCCGCCGTTAAGGAAGCCCCGCTCCTGGGTGAGGAACGCGAAGGTCTCGACGCCGCCGGCTTCGACCGAGCCGCGCAGCGCGAAGGCGGTGGGGACCGTAATCAGGATCGACCCGAACGCATCGACATCGCCCGTCAGGGTGAGGGCGTGGGACGGATCGAGCACCACTTCGTAGGCTTCCGGAGACGCCGCCGCGTTCTTGATGACGCCGGCAATGTCGAGATCGGTGCCGGTCAGAACGATGCGTCCGTCGGTCTCGATCCAGCCGGATTCCTCGGTCAGAACGATATCCCCGTGCACCGAGGTCACGGAAACGTCGCCGGTCATGCGGGCGTCTTCGTTCTGCAAGGACCCGATCGGGCCATCGATCAGAATGTCGTTGTACCCCTGGATATCGAGCTGGTTCGCGGCCCGCAGCCAGGCGGTCTTGCTTATGGTTACGCTGACCGGGCCGGCGCTGGCCGCCGCGTCCAGTCCCGCCTCGATGAGGACATCGCGGTCCGCCGTAATGTGGCCGTTGAGGACCAGCGTGTCCCGCGCTGCCAGTTGGACATCGCCGGTTGCCCCACCGGCGATCAGGTCGCCCTTCAAGAAACCGTCATCCCCGAGGTCCAGCACAATCGCGCCGTTGAGGGTCTGGAGCAGGGCCGGCCAGTCGAGATCGAGAGCCGTAGCCGGGCCTTCGATCAGCCTGATCTGGTGGTCGGAGAGGACGGAGCCGGCGATGTAGACGGGACCCGCCGGAAGCGCGACAGACCCGAAAATCACCTCGGAACCCGCCGCCCGCGCGATGATATTGAACGGCCGCGTGGACTCCTCCTCGCCCCCGCCCGTTACGGTGTCCAGCCCGAGCAGCTCGATGTTCTCGCTCATCAGGACAGGCTCGGCCGCCGGGTCAAGGTCAGGATTCGGCGTGGAGGCGCGGATCTCGAAGTAGTAATGGCTGGTGAAGAGGATCTTGCCGTTCTTGAGTTTCACCTTGACGATCGGATCGGCCACACCGCCCACGGTCACCTGGTTGTCGGCGAAATTCCCCGTGTACGCGTTGCCGTCCTGATCGAAGTAGTCCGCACTGTTCAGAGCGGTCTGAATGTCCACGACCAGGTCCATGATCGCGCCCTGGCTATCGTTGTCCGCCGTCGTGGCGGCGGGGATCGTCACCTCGCCCACGATCTTGCTGGTCCCCAAGCTCACCCACAGGACCAGCGTCACGTCTTTCGGCAGCACGCCGCTGTTGGAGGAGCGGTTCGCGTCGATCTGCTCCGTCGGCATGGAAACCAGCCCGAGCAACTGCTCGTTCTCCGACGAGTACTCGATCTGGAACTCGTAGTGGCTCGCAAACACGATGGTGCCGTTGTCCTGTTCGGCCCACACAGGCAACCCGGCCGGAATCTGGCTGTTGATATCCGCAATCAGGTCGTCGAGACTCGTATTGTCCGCCACCAGAGCCGCCGGGATAGTCCAGGTGCGCTCGGTGCCTTGATAATAGTGACGACCCAGGTCCGCGTTCCACGTGAGCTGGTCCAAGACCCGCAGGTCCAAAGCCACATCATCGATCAGCCCGCAACTGGCCGGCAGCGGGACCCCGACCCATGTCCCGTCAACGAGCATCAGCGGCATCAGTTCCTGCACGGCCGGCGGCTGAGCGGCGGTCACGCCGCCCGTCAGACCCAGCAACGCGACGTTCGTCGAGGCGCCGCCAATGGTGAATTCCCTCACGCCCGAGAGAACCAACCGGTTCGACCGCAACTGGGCCACGACAAACTGGCTGGCGTAGGCACCGGTCGGCGTCCCATCATCCAGGATTTCCGTGACCGTCAAGGCGTTCTGGATGTCGATCAACAGGTCATTGCAGCCTGTGTTGGCGGCGGTGTCCGACTGTGGGATGACGACGGCGGCATCCCAGGTCCCGCCGGCGCCGTCATCGATCGTCAAGGCCAGCGTTACGCCGCCCGTCAGGACGCCCGTCAGGGGCAAATCCGCGCCGGCTTCGATCTCGTAACCCGGCGTAGAGACAGTAGAAGTGAAGGTGCCCACGCCGAAGCCCAACTGGCCCAAGTGATCGTCCGCTGCGCTCGTCAGTGTGAAGCTGTCGCTGCCGATCAAGACGATCACGCCGCCCTGGTCTTCGGCACGGAGGAAGCCACCGAAATAGGTGCCGGGACTGCTCAGAATCTCGGTGTTCACCAACGCCCTGTTGATGTCCCGCACCAGGTCCGCGATGCCCGCATTGGCCGTCGTTTCCGCCTCCACGCCATTTGTGGCCGAGGCGAGCACCGTCACCGGACCCGTGTGGGCCCCGCCGCCAATGGATAGATTCAGCGTCAGGTCATGGGAGAGCACGCCGTTGACCATGCTGCTGCCCGCCTTCACCCGGTAGACGGATTCGGGCCGCTCGGCCACCTGCGCCGCGTCGATCACGCTGGAGAATCCGGCCACGTAGGCGTTGAAGGCCGCCGGCGAGCGGCTCGCCTTCACGTTGCTGCCGTCCGCCACGCGGGTCAAGCCGAAAAGACTCTCGTCGGAGGGCCCATCGAGGATCGTGAAGGGATACCGGCTGTAGAACTCGAGGTAGTCACCCACCAGGCGAACCTTCAAGGCGTTCAGCTCACCGCTGCTCAAGGCCACACTGATGGCGTGGCGCAGGTCGTCCAACGAATCATAGGTGTGATGGTACGTCGTGGCCTGGCCGATGATGGGCCCGGTGGGCAGTGTCATCCTGACGCGGAGCGCGACATTCTCCGTGAGGTCAAAGGAAGGAACTGCCACGTCGGCTCTCAGTACGGCGTTCCCGACATCGATCTCGAACGCGTGCGAACTGGACAACACGATCCGCCCGGAGCCGTCCAGCGCCGCGGAAATCTCGCGGAACCCGCCGCGAATGAGCGCCTTATTGATGTCGTCCACCAGGGCATTCAGGGAGTCGGTGTCGGTCAGGCCCAGGTTGTCGAGCGTGTCGGCACGGAAGATCGTGACGGTCCCGGTGACGATGTCCTGCGGTTCGTCGGTGCTGGGGTCCATCAGCTCACCGGTGACGGGGTCCGGAACTCCCATGCCGGGCCAGATGTGACCGGGATTGTCATTCGGATCGGCCGCGGCCATCACAATGCTGAAGGCGATATTGTCGGGCAGAATCCCGGCGGTGGAGAGTGGATCGGCGGGCGTCAGCTCGAAGAGGGATGGGTCACGCGATGACGTTTCCGCCGTGCCACCCGCGACTTCGGACAGGCCCAGGAGGTCGGCCGCAACGGATTCTTCGTCGGAGATCTCGATATCCACGGTCATGCTCGTAAAGGCCAGCGTGCCCGCCACGCTATCAACCGCAATGTCGAAGCCGGCGCCGCTGAGAGCGGCTTCCACCGTCTTCGCCAGGTCGTCCACGCTGAGATTCCCCAGCGTATCCGCGCGCCGCACGAGCACATTGTGGGGTGTTATGACGTCGTCACTATTCGTCGCGCTAACATCGAGCATAACGTCTTCGGCCAGCACACCGGTCGTGGGGATGGCGTTGGCGCCGGCCAACTCATACTGGGACGGCTGGCGGGACGATGCCGCGGCCGTGGCCAGACCCAGCAGACTGGCAGAGGCCGCACTGCACTGCATCGTGAAATCGTACAGGCTCGTGAACACCAGCCGGTTGCCGTCCAGCGACGCGGTAATATCGCCAAAGCCGGCCAGCAGGAAACGGGCATTGACGTCGACGACCAAGTCCGCCAAGCTGACATTCGTCGCGTCGCTGGGGATACCGATCGAGCCGGAGGAGTACTCGCCCGCGCGATTGATGACGACGTCCAGAGTCACATCGCTGGACAGGACTGCCGAAGGCACATCCGCCTCGCCGTGGATGAAGGCGTTGAAGAAAACGTACGAGGCCGTCAGGTCTTCCCCGCGCGTCATCCCCAGCAGCGGCACGTTCTGAGAGGCACTCTTGACCTTGAACGGCTGCATTCCCACCAGCACCAGCACCCCCTCGCGCAGCTCGGCCCGCACGTAATCGTCGAAGTACAGCGGCAGGCCCGTCCCCGGCCCTTCGTAGCGTGGAATCATGGTGGTGCTCAGGGCATAATTGATGTCCGCGAGCAGGTGCGCCAGGCTCGTGTTCCCCGCCGTCGCCGCCGCCGAGACGATCACGGCGCCCAGCATCACGTCCTCCGGGTCCAGCAGGCCGAGGCGGGTGTCCAAGTCCAAGGCCTCGATGCGGATCACCAGGACCACGTCGCGGGCAAGCTGCCCTGTCGTTGGCACAGCGCCGCTGGCAATCAGTTCTGCCAGCTCACGGTACTCGACCGTCTCCCAGTCGCCGCGGAAGCCCAGCAGGTTCATGTGCTGCGACGTGCTCCGGACCTCGAATTCGTATCCCAGGGTTGTCAAGACCAGCTTGCCGCCCACGATCGCGGCATTCAGCGGGGCAAAAGGCCCGGCATCGAAAGCCGTATTGATGTCATCGAGCAGATCATCCAGACCCGCGTTGGTCGCGGTGGAGGCGGCGCTGATGGTCACCGATCCAGTGATCGGATCGCCGTCGCCCATCTCATCCTCCAGCGAGATATCGAGCCTTACGTCCGCCACCAAGCGGCCCGTGGTCGGCAAAGGATGATCCGCGGTCAGCGTCGCGGGAGGATAATAAATCCGGGAGCTCAGGACCGGGGCCAGCCCGAGCAGGTCGATGTTCTGGGAGTCCGGCAGGATCGCGAAATCAAACCCGTGTCCGACCAGCTCGAAGTACCGGCCGTCGTACTTCGCCTCCAGGTCGGCGAAATCCGGGTGGGCCAGGAGCTGGGCGTTGATGTTCGCAATCAACACCGCATCATTGGCCACCAGTTGGGCGGGAATCGTGATGCTGTCCGTGGCCACGTCCGTGCCGTCTCGTTTCCAGAGGTGCAGGACGACAGACACCGGCAGATAACCGCCGAGCATGAACTTTTCATGCGAGACGATCCGGGCCACATCGCCTTTGACCCAGGTGTCCGGCTCGATCTCCTGGAAGTGGGTAGGCGTCAGGACCTTGATCTGGGCGGGCCCTTCGAGAACGATCTGGCTCGCCTCGCCCCAGGTCTGCAGCTCGGCCGAGCCATAGATGAGGATGCTGGCGCCCGTGAAGTTGAAGACGTCGTTGAGATCGCCCTCAACCGGATCGACGCCGCCGGTCAATCGGATCAACCCGCCGGCCTTAATCATGGTGCCGATCCGCACCTGGTGCTCGGCCGTGATATGGATCTCGGTCTCTACCTCGGTCACAAAGGGATGGTACACGGAGCCGATATAGCCGCCGGTCTCGGCATCGCGGATATTCTCCACCTCGCCGCCGGCGATCAGATGTCCTTCGATCTCCGCATCGCGCCGGGCGTTGATCTCGATAACACTGCCCTCTTCATGCGTCGTGAGCTCGCTGCTGCCCTGGATGCGGACGCCGATGTCGGGACCGGTGTACGGACGCTCGGCTGTATCCACGTTCCGCAGGTCGATCCGGTTCTTGGCGGCGATGTAACCGCCGGTCACCAGCACCTCGCCGAAGAGCGAGTTGACGGCACGGACCTCATAGGTGGATGCCGCCCGTGTCGAAAGCACGGTCCCGCCGGCCACGTCCGTCATTCCGAGGACATCCACGTTCAGGGAGCCGGCATCCAACTGGAAATTGAAGGCGTTCGTGAATACCAAGCGGCCGCCGGCCGAGATGACGCGGAAATCGTTCAGACTGGAATCGTCCAACTCCTCGTTCAGCAGAGTTATCAGTTCCTGCAGGGTCATACCCGCCTGGACCGTGAAGGTGACCTGTCCGAGGAGCGTCCCGGCGCCATTGTTGACAACCAGCGTGACGTCCTCCGGCGCACCAAGGACCGTCGGCACGTCGGGCGCCGCGTACAGGGCATCCGGCACGACTTCCGTGGCGGTCAGGTCGCCGCCGAGGAACCCCAGCAGGCCCACGTTGTCCGCAAGTTCCGGCGTGAGGGTGAACGGATCGTCACGGCCGAATACTACACGGTTCTGATCCGCCCAGACGCGGATGGTGTCACCGAAGACAGGGGAGAGAGCGGCGGCGAGGTCGTCAATCAGATCCGCCAGCCTGGTGTTCTCTATCGTGCCATCCTGGTCTCCGTTCGTGGCCGACGCAAGTAGGGTGGCGGAGCCCAGGAGCCCCTCCCCATCCTCGAAACGGAGGACCACGTTGCTCCCGAGCACGACCTGCGTCCGCTCGTTCTCGGCCCAGCCGCCGATGAACACCTGCCCGCGAGATTCGATGGTGACGTCGCCACCGATACTCGTGTTCCAGTCGATCACTTCTTTGATCAGGTTGCCTTCGGCATCGAAGAGCAGGGACTTATTGGCGCCGGAGTACAGGTGGCCCATCATCTCGACGCCCGCTTCGCCGTAGATATAGACCTTGCCGTGCGAGCCCTCCGAGGTCCGTCCGGCCGCCGTGACGCCGCCGGCGGTGGTGATCACCACGCTGACCCGGGAACCCGGCGCCTCCGGATTCCGGCTCACATCGTCGATGTCGGCCCCCTGGCCGATGATCGTCACCGTGTCGCTGGCGAGCACGCCGCTGTCCAGGTACACCTGCTCGCCGGCCGTAATCGTAGCCTCGGAGTCCGTGCCGGACCAGATCACGCCCGTTGGCCCGATATTGCCGCCGGCCACGATCGTGCCGAGGATATCCACGTCGTAAGCGCCCCAGATATTGACGTTGCTACCGTTCTGGAAGGAGGTGATCACCGCAGTGGCATCAACGAAGACGCTCGTTTCCTTGCCGGTCTTCAGATCCTGTGTCTTGCCGTGACCGAAGACATCGATGCCGTCCTCGACCTCGACGAACGACGTGGCGAACTTGACGCGTCGGCCGGAATCGATGTAGAGCCCGGAGTTCGTGCCCCAGACGAAGATGCTGCCTTCGATAATGACGTCGTCGGGGCCTTCCAGCCGCAGGAGGCTGTTGTCCGCCAGGGACATGAGCTGGCCGGTCAGGTGAATGCTCGCGATGACCGGATCGCGATCGTTGTAGTTGTGGTCCCACTCGCCCTGCAGATCCATGATATCGGTGCATCGGACGGCCCCGAAGATTCTCAGCTCGTGCGGTGTCCGGATCACGACATCGGCGCCGTCGGCGACCTTGACGGGAACCCCACCCTGCCATTTGATGCCGGCCAGGATCTCGCCATTGATGTACACGGCCTCGGGCGCTTCAATATGGACGAGGCTGTTCGTGCCGGGGGCGTAGATGGCTCCGGCGATCTGTACCAGCTCGAAGAAGGTCCCGGGCAGAATCGTGACTCGGGCCCCGGCGCCGCTGACGTACGTCCGGCCTTCCATCACCACGGAGTTGTGAGTGATGATCTCGATCACGCCGCCGTCCTTCTTCGTCTCCAGCACGCCGGAGACGCCCTGGATGAAGTTGTTGAGCAGCTTGGCCTGGTCGATCACATCGCTCATCATCGGCGAAACGTACGTCTCGCCCTCACCCGGAATATTCACCAGAATGTTGCCGTATTTGGTGACCATCCAGCCGTCGAGGATGATTCGTTGTGTGATCCCGTAGAGATCGAGGATGTCACCGGTGAGACCGGAGTCGAGGCCGCCCAGCGGGGCGTTGATGTTGGCGTATTTGATTTGAAGCCGCTCGGCGTTCATCTGGACGGTAACCAGAGGATCACCCGGCAGCTTGCGCTGGGCTTCGACCTCGCCCTCGATGTAGATGCGGTCGGCATTGAGCACCACGTCATCGCGGAACGAGGAATCGCGCACCCGCGGGCGGCCGTCCGCCTTGATCACATCTGCGTCCATCGCATCGCCGAAGGTCATTCTGGCGGTCGTGCCGTCGCCGATGGTGATCCGCGTGAAGCCCTCCTGCAGGGCCGACAGGTCGCGGGTGGAGAGGTGAACGGTGTTCGTAAACAGGCTGCCGTCGTTGGCGTATTCCTCTTCCTCTTCGGGTCCGATGAAGTTCCCACCGACGTGCTTCGGGAAGTTGTTGAAGGCCGGCAACGTGTCGTGGATGTACGTCCAGTCGGTACCCAGCCTGTGCTCGGCGGCCGTTCCGAGCAGGAAATCGGTCGCCTGCGACGTGACGAGCGTGAGCTCGCCCGTCCCGATGACACCGCCCTCCGGTCGGCTCGAACCAACCCCAGCGTCGCGTTCCGCCGGGCCGCTGAAGAAGTCGAAATCGTCGGCCGTCAGAGTGATGTCTTTGTCCGGATCGCGCGTGATGATGCTGCCGCTGTTCAGCGTGAGCCGGGCGATCTCGGAGGTCACAGTTGCGTTCTTACCGACCAGCGTGAGGTCAATGATGCCGTGTGCGCTCGAAACCCCGACCGGCTCGCCGTCCGGCGGATCGGGCAGGTCCGTCAGGCCGTAGATCACCAGACTGTCCGTTTCGCGGACCACGATCTCACTGCCAGCCTCCACTCCCTCATCCCGCGTGAGAACCGTCAAGCCGCCCACGGTCGTGTTGATGCGGTTGGAGTCGACGTACGTGCGGTTGTAGATGTTATCCGCCGCGAGAACCAGGTGCGATCCGGCGCCGAGGAAGTGCATGTCATCAAACAGGTTGATGATGCCTTCCGCCGTGAACCGCATGACGCCGCCGCCGAGATTGTCGTGATTATCACCCGAACCGGAAGTGATGTCCTCATGCAGGTCGATATAGGCCTGGGTCGCAGCATTGGCCGTATAGACATTCAAGCGCCCGCCGATTCCGCCGACGGTGATGGCGTTGAACCGGGCATTCACCCGCAGGGAACTGACGCGGATCAGCCAGTCCAGGTCATGGGCGTCGATCGCATGGTCGATCGTGCCCAGCGCGTCGATCCCGTCATCTTCGTCGGTTTGGTGTTCGAGCGGGTCCGTCGATCCAAACTGCGCCCCGATGCTGTCGGCCGTAATGTCGAAGTCACCGGTCGCGTGGACGCTGGTGTCGAGGACTACGTCTTCCACGATCCCGATGACCCCTTCCTCTTCCTTGTCGTCAATCACGATGTTGTCGCCGGCCAAGTGCATCGGATCACCGTCCGCCGCGGCCTTGACCGTCACGTTCGTGGCGGCGATCACGAGGTCCGTTGCACCCATGTTCGCGAGCGCAGTCGGCGTCGAAGAGACAATCGTCAGGTCACGCAGGTAGAAGGTTGTATCGCCCTCATCATCGATCACCGACTCTACGCAGGACAAGGTGACCTGCTCCACCGAATCGTTGAAGCGAATGACCTCGCGGCCGCTGCGCAGCTCGTGATCGTTGATCGTAAGAATATCCGGCTGACTCGGATTGGCCTGCATGCCGAACAGGTTATTCAGGATGACTTCGTCGAACTCGGCGTCGTTGTCAATAATCTCGATGATGCCGTCGCCTTTGTTCGTATTCTGCCGCGCGAGCGTGAAGATGTAGGTGCTGGCCCCGCCGGTGTCCTCGATCTCAATCGTCCGCTCCGGCGGATCGCTGATCAGGATCTCGTCCGCGCCCGTGCCCAGCACGATCCGCGTGACCTGGGAGCGTCCGACGCGGAGTTCCTCATCCTCCGTGCGAACCGAGATGTTCGCCTTGCTGATATCGACGGTCAAATTGTCCGTGACGGCGCTGAAATCCAGGATGGTGTCGTCATCGGTGTCACGGAAGCGATCCGCGCCGAAACCGGTGGCGAAGACGTAGGTGTCCGTCCCGGCCATACCGGTGAGGGAGTCCACGCCGGGACCGCCGTCGATGGTGTCGTCGCCGTCCCCGGCCGCGATGCGGTCGTCACCGTTGCCGCCGAGGATCGTGTTCGTGGCGCTGGCGGCGGTCCCGCCGGTAATCTTATCGTCGCCGTCGCCGCCATCGATCGAGACAGCGCCCGTCGCCGCAGCGGCGCTCAGGGTGTCATTGCCCGGACCGCCGATCAGGATACCACCGGCATCTCCTGTGGTCAGGCGGTCGTCGCCCGCGCCGCCGTCAAACTCCACCGCGACCCCGTCCAGGCCGGAGGCGTCGAATACGTCGTTGCCTGCGCCGCCGTCGGCGACCACCTTGGCGAAGCTGCCGGTGTAGGTCCACTCCCATTCGCTATAGGACACGGTGATGGAGCTGGAGTTGCCCGTGAGGGTCACCTGCTCGCCGCCGTCGTCGGTGTCCAGGTACTCGCGGTCGCCCGCGCGTTTGCCGGTGTGCACGATCAGCGTGTCCCCTTCGGGATGAGCCAGCACCGGCTGCACCTTGGGCGCGTTGTACTCCCATTCGGCCAGGGTAATGTCGAAGATCGTCCAGTCCACGACCCGGCTCATGATCTTGCCGATAATGGGGATGGAGATGCCCACGTCCACAAACACGTAGGCTTTGAAGTAGAGTCGACAGCTCAAGTTGATCAGGTTCAGCAGGCCGCCCGGCGCATCGTTGCCGGTGTAGTTCCACATCGTGACGAACTCGGACGGGTGAATCCGGCCGTCGTCATTGACGTCCTGCAGGTCCAAGCCCATCTCGAAGCCGACCACGCCGCCCAGCCCGGCTTCCACCAAGAGAAGCCAAAGGGTCGCCTCCAGACCGATCTCCAGCTTGACGGTGAATTCGTCTTTTTCCTGGCCCGAGGTGATGCCCCAGTCCGCGACGTAGAAGCCATCGAAGACATACCACCAGTTGCCGGTGTCGATCGCCCTCCGGACGCCGTAGGTGTCGTAGCCGAAGCCCAGGTCCGCCGTAAAGCCGAAGTTGCCGATCGCATAGATGTTGATCACGACCGGCCCGGCGGTGATCGTGGCAATGCCCTGCTTGAAGTTCAGCTCGTACTCCAGCAGCGGCGCCTCATAGGTGAACAGGATGGCGTCGCCGCCGGTGATGAGCTTCATCCAGTTGCTGATATCGAGGATGTAATCGACGATCTCGAAGCCCGAGCGATCCGTGGCGCTGCCCCCGCTCTGCACCCCGGTGGACTGGCTCGACCGGCCGGTGCTCTCCGTGGTGATCCGGTTCAGAAACGTCTGGAGCTCAGGAGGGAACGCGGACTCGTTCTGGCGGGCGTCCACGTTGTCCGTTCCGATATTGAAGATGTCGCCCAGGAGGATTTCGCCCTCGGTGCCGATCATCGCGTCCACCTGGTCGACGATGTCGATCATGCTCCGGACGGCATTGAAGAACTCCACCGGGATCTCGGAATATCCCAGCGTGCGCAAGATCAGGTTGACCAGCCCCAGCAGATTCGGCGGGTCGCAGATCACGTCCAGGCCGGGGATCTCTTCGGTGAACACGTCCACGATCGGCTCGAACGGATCGAGAATATCGCTGATCTTGTCCGTGATCGGCTTGAGAATGTCCGTGATGAACGTGCCGATATCGATGCGGAGGTTCCGCAGGTCGAAAACGGGCTCGCTGGCGCCATTCTCCAAGTCCCACGACCAACTGGCCACAAAGTCGGCCATGAGCCTGGGCAGGCCGATATCGCCGATGTCCAGAGTCATCGTGAGATTGAGGGTAGCCTCGACCCCCAGGTTGAGATCGAAAATATCCTCCAGAGGCGAGGACATGATCCGGTTCAGCGTGAGGCGGCCGGTGTCCTCGTCTCCCGTGATGTCGATTTCGAGGAAGCCGAAGAGGCCGCTGGGCTGGAAACCTTCCCTCCCCTCGTCGCGGTCGATGTCCTCGACGCTCAGGATGAAGAACAGCAGCTTGCCTTCCGCATAGAACGGCGTGACCGTACCGGTGTTGAGAGGCTCGCCATCAAGGAACGCGCCGATCTCGACCTCCAGCTCGGGATCCTTCAGCGCGGGGTCCTCCGGGTCATTCTTATCGTTCGTGGTCAGATAGAACCCGTCTTCCAGGCTCAGGCCCATGCCGAAATCGTAGCTCCAGGACAGTTCCACCGCGAAACCGCCATCGACCTGGAGTCCAAATCCCGGCACATCGATCGCCAACGGGATATCCACCCCGGTTCCGAACGCCACGCCCCCGAGGGGCACCTCCATCTGAATGGCATCGGCATCCGTCGTGAGTCGATGGCCGCCTTCCGGAGTCTCCAGATCCTCATCCTCACCCGCATCACCCACGTAGTTCCAGTCGTCGTCATACACGAAGTCTGCTTCCGGCACCCGTTCGCCCGGTTTCCACTCCTTCACCAGATCGCCATTCTCATCGTACCAGCCGATCTTGATGTCCTCGAGCTCGACAATCCCATTCTCGTCGCGATCCCGAATGATGTTGAGCCGATCCGGACCGAACACGTCCCACATCGAATCCCGAATGAACTCGATGGCGGCGCCGGGATGATCGAGCTTCTCCCGCAAATCGGCCAGGAAGCCCAGCCGCAGGTCCTGCAGGAAGTTGGCGGCCTTGCCCAGCTTGTCGCCGACCAGAGGAATGTCCTGGGCAAAGCTGGAGCCCAGGATATCCTGCACCGCGCCCAACGCCCAATCCACGCCGTCCAGGATGTAGGATGGATCGTTCAGAATGCTCATCAAGGAGAAATCAGGAATCTCGATAGACGGCAGTTGGACGATGATCGAATCGGGTTCGCCAGCCTCCGGTGTGTGGCCGCCTAATCTGCGCAGGGCTTCCAAGAGAGCCTCGTCCCCCCACCCGGGTTCTGCGGCGTCTGTCGGCGCGTTATTCGTGTAGACATGCAACGGAGCGACAGAAAGCAGAGGAATCTCCAGCGGCAGGTACACATCAAAACCGCCGACGAGATTGTAGGTGAAGTTGCTGCCGATGCTCTCGGTGAACAGATGGAACCGGTGGTCATCGCCTGTGCCGCCCTGCTGGTCGATGCCCAGGGTGAAGGTGGCGAAGTCCGCCGAAGTGACGCGGGCGCCGTCCGTGTAGTAGTGCTCGCCATTGTCGTAGTTGAGCAGGCCCAGATGCGCCGAGCCGTCGTTGACCCCGATCCCGATGGGATTGAACATGAGACTGAGGTTGGTGCCCTCGACCTTCAGACCGATCGTGACGCGCGTCCCGGTGTCATCGCTCGTATTCGCGGTCTCGTGGTCATCGTAGTCGTAGAGGAAGAAGTCCACGTCGCCGGTCATGATGTCGCCGAAGTCGATTCCCACCTCGACGGCCATATTCACGAAGGCATCCCAGGAGATGTCCGCGCCGGCGGAAACCAGCTCGTTGACCCAATCCCAGCCACTGCCGACCGAGCCTCCGAAGATGCCGATGAGATCGCCCAGGTTGAAGGCGAAGCTCAGATTCATGTACTCCTCATCCAGCAGGTCCGAGAGCATCTTATCCCACTGGATGTGGAGCTTGAGCACCTCATCGTCCTCGGGGTCGAGCGACAGGGCGAAGGTCTGCTGATCCAGCGGCAGGGCGTTGTTGTCCGTCAGGCCCAGAGCATCCTCGATGATCGCTTCGACCTCCTGGATTGCCGCCGCGGGGTCTTCGGCCGCCAACTCGACCTTGTCCAGGAGATCCTCGACGAAGGTGAAGGCCTCGCTGATCCGCCGGTTGATGATCGGGATCTGGGCGTTGTAGAACGAGGTGTCCTCCAGGGCCGACTCGATGAACTCCACGCCGGTGCGGATAGCCTCGATGATCGAGGCAAAGTCCAGGTCCCGGATGTTGAAGGCGTTGGAGAAGTCGGGGACGACAATGATGACGTGATCCTGCTCCAGGCGATGCTCAATCTCGTCCTGCGAGACCTCGCCCTGCGTGATCACCTCCACGTTGTCCCACTCCAACAGGTCCGGGACGGTGATGGAGAGCTCCATGCCGTTCAAGCCGGTCTCATCCAGCAACGGGATGTCCGGGCTGATGTCCAGGCCGCCCAGCCGGGCCTCGGCAGAACCCGTGAAATCGAAGAGCAACGCGTCAAAGAGAGCGCCGCTGACGAGGTCGGTGAAGGAGAACTGACGATCATCCTCGGTCTCGATATTGCCGTCCTCGTCCAGGGTCACAGTCGCCTCAGCAAAGAGGTGAATCCCCGAATCCGTGCCGGCGCCGCCCGCGGTCAAGCTGACGAAGCCCAGGCGGGCCAGGAATTCCAGGTCCTCCACATCGAGGGAGGCTCGGCCGGCCACGTGGGCGTCGTTGATGAGGAACGTGATCCCTTCTTCGCCGGTGGGGCCATCGAAGTCGATCATCCATTCGAAGCCCGCCTCCACCGTGACCCGGACATCCGCCGTAGCGGTCGTGCTCAGCTCCAACACATCGCCCAGATCGAAACCGAGGTCGATGGGCAGGTCCTTGATGTTCAGGAGGTCATAGCTGAAATCGACGATGTCGCTCTGGTTGAGCATGCCCAGATCGACGAGGTCGTACAGGCCAAAGCCATCGAAACCCAGGTTTTGAGCGGCGACCGAGGCCAAGTCGGTAATATCACCGCGGCCGACCAGCCCGGCGCCGATCAAGTCGGTGAGAGTGACACTTACGAGGTCAGAATCGAGGAGATCGCCCAGCGATATGGTCGGCACGCCCAAAGAATCGAGAGCATCCGCCGCGATGATTTCCGCTGATTCCAGGGCGGCGATGTTCAACATCGTGCCGGTCATATCGAATTCATCCTGGGACAGGAAGCCCATGTCCAAGGCATCGCTCAAGCCGTGGCTGCGCAGCGCCAACAGGTCCTCCAAGTAGACAAAATCCGCATCCGAGGCTTCCTGGATCTCTGCGAAGGTCCCGGCCGTCTCGTTGACCCAGCGGTAGAAAGTGATACTGGCGGCAGCCAGGTCGGCGGCCGAAATGAGCCGGGAGGCGATCAGGTCGTCAAACCGGATCTTATTGCCCGTGGCAAAGTCAGCGGCGGAAAGGAGGTCCGTGTCGAACAGATCCTGGAGGCTCACATCGACGGCATCCGAGCTCAGCAGGCTGGTCAGCAGAATCGAGCTGCCGGGGAGAGCTCCCGGTTGGATCAGATCCAAGTCCTCCAAGGCGGATACGGAGATCGTCTTGGCGAGATTGAAGAAGCTGCTGTCCACCAGTTCCCAGCGGGCCAGTTCACGCAGCGGCGTCCGCAACAAGCCCAGCATGCCGTCCAGGATCGTGTCCTTGTCGAACATGTCCGTGGGATTGATCGCGGCCAGGTCCAGCAGCTTCTCGTAGCTGAAGTCACCCAGGTTGGCCAGATTGCGCAGGTTCAGGTCGCTGAAATCGAAATCGAAATTGACCGGCAGGTTCAGCGTGCGGTTGACCGCGTCATAGACGACGTTCATCCCCTCCGGCAGAATCCCGGCGTTGGTGAACTGCTCGATGAAGTCCTGGACGCTGTTGATCCGATCGAAATCGATCCGGGACTGGATCTTGTCGGCGAACGAGGAAGCGAAATCGAGCAACTCCCCGAGATTCTTGCCGATGAACGGGATCTCGTAGGACATGAAGTCCGCGTCCGTCAGGTCGTTGAGCCAGTCCAGAGTCTTCTGAATGATGCCGATCAGGGAGCCGAGGTTGAAGTCACTGAAATCCAGCAGTTGCTCCATGTTCTGCTGGGAGAAGGCCAGGGCCGGCCCTCCGGCGGCGGAGAAGATGGTCCCGGCCAGAGACAGCCGCGGCGGATCGTCGGCCTCGCCGAACGTCACATCGCCGAGAGAAGCATAGATAGGAAGCTGGACATCGATGTAGTTGTTGTGCACCGTGGCGGTGTTGAGACTCGGCGCGAATGTGAGGCCCGCCCCCTCATCATAGACATCATCGACCGAATCCCAATTGTACGTGACGGAAGCACCCAGATCGAGTGCGAGGACGCCTTTTTGCCCCGTATCGCTGCCCAGGCCCACCCGCAGCGGGCCGATGGCCGCCCCGACCACGATGTCATCCACGGAGGCATGGCCCTGGAAGTCCAATTGCTTCAGGGCAAACTGAACATCGTCGGTATCCCAGTTGAAGGAGAGGAACAACTCGAGATCGATATTGACATCGAGGTTCAGTTCCAGATCGCCATCGACCGTCAAGCCGACGCTCTCGGCCTCCTCGCCAAAGTTGAACCCGAAGGTCCGCTGGAAGGGGAAGTCCTGGGCGAACGTGACCTCGACGCCAACGATGTCGTCCTCCGCATTCTCAATCGGCTCCCAAGTCAGACCGCCCGCCTGGCCGCTGAGAGTGGGAACCCAACTGTCCGTCAGGTAGTCGAAGAACCCCCCGATGGTCGGTTCATCGGCGCCGTTGTAGTAGTCCTCGGTCGTGTCGCCCTCTCCGGGCTGTCCCAGCGGGATCGCGAGGTCCCGTGTGAAGGTCTGCGATATACCATGCGCAACAAAATAGGGATGCAGGTAATGCTTGATGTATTGCCCCAGCTTCAACAGGTCACCCAACCCCAGGATTCGCTCCAGCGATACGTCGGTGCCGGGAATGGTCATGGAGAGGAATTCGTTGCCCGGGCTGTCCACCGAACCATCCAGGTTGTAGGTCGTGACGAAGTCCTCCCGGGCGTCATCGATCTGCTCCGCGAGGTAATCGAGGATCGCATAAGCGGCGTCCGTGAAGACCCCCCCGATGGCCCGCAGGTCGGCGCTGAAGCCGGGGCGCAACTCACCGTCGAAGAAATCGTCGTCGGCAAAGCTGACGCTGCCGACCGGCGCGCCCAGGATGCGCAGGGCAATCGTGGCGTCCACATTGTTCGTATGATCGGCCCCCGCGCCGTTATGCTCGTGGTCGAACCGGAAATCGCCATCCGTATAGAATACGCTGCCGCCCACGTGCAGCGAGGCCGTGCCCGTGCCCTCCACCGCGGTTATCCCACTGTAACTGAGGGTCAGCCCGGCCGCCGGGATCGAAAGGGCGCCGTCGAAGCTGAACTCGTCGAAGTTGAAGGTGACCTCGCCCGACGAAAGATTCACGCTCATGCCGAACTGGAGCAGCGCCGACAGGGCGAGGCTTCCGTCCAGGCTGCCCTCCAGCGTCAGTCCCACGCCGCCCAAGTCCTCGGCGATCGCGAGGGTGACCACGTCCGAGAAGGAATAGCCGCCGTTGAAGGACATCGCCAAATGTCCGCCGGCCATCGTGACCTCGACGAAATCGCCACCAAGGCCAGCCGAAATCCCCGGCAGGGTCGGGACCCAATGGTCGGTCAGGAAAGAAGCCAAGCCGTTCCAGATGTCTTCGGCGCTGAGGTTCCCTTCCTGAACAGATGGTCCGGCACCCGTGTCCAGCCATTGGACGGTATTCAGATACTCGGCAAGGTACGTGTCGATGTTCAGGACGGCTCCCAGGCCTTGGAGTTGGGTCACGCCGGGCAAGCCATCGTCCTGGCCGGCGCCGAAGAAGCTGTCGAGTGTTCGGCCCGTGCCGGGGATGTCAAAGTCCAGCAGGCCCGCGCCGAGGAGAAGGTCCTTGAGGTCGCCGATGGTCTCGCCGAGTCGCTCCAACAGGGTGCGGATCACGCTGGTCGTGAGCCCGCCCAATATGCCGTCTATGTTCGGCGTCGTAAAGACGACCGGCTCCTGAGCCCCGGCGTGGGCCGGGTCGAACAGGTGCAGGAAGATCTGCTCCAGTCCTGCGGTACCATACGCATCAGAATTCGTCCGGATCGTCAGGTTCGGTGCCAGCGGTATCGCGGTGCCGAAGACATCGGCCGTCAGCGGCATCACAACCTCCAGGCCGCCATCCACGCCCGTCAACTGGACGTTGTCACCGATCAGGGTCTCGTCGAAGTAATAGCGGCCATCATCGCCGATGGAGTCCACCTGGTCGAGCACGAAGGCCACGGTCACGAAGTCGGAGCGATTGAGCGGATCGCCCACCTCCGGGTTCGTCGTTACATCACCATCCGCGTCGATCGTCGCCCTGGCGTCACTGGTCCCCAGGCCGATCGAATCGAAGACCTCGAAGTTCAGGGCGATGTGGTCGGCCAACAGCTTGAAGCCGGCATCGACCCGCGTGCCCGTTTGGGCGTCCGCGTCCCAGTCGAAGAGGAACATGTCGACCGACGGACCGGCAGCAACATCGATCCCCGCCTCGATCATCACGCGGGCGAAAGCCTGGAAATTGACGCTGCCACTGCCTTCCAGGGCGACGAGGTCGTCGATCCCTTCCAGATCCGACACCCCCCCACCGGCGAGGCCAGTAAGGTCCGCCAGGTCGAGATTGAACGGGAGGCTCTCGTCGATATCCTCCTCGAGCTTCAGGGCCAGATGGACGACCGTGCCGTCCACCACCACGTGGAAAATCTCGCCGGCGCTCCCAAGGTCCAAGCCCAGCGAGTCCAGGATGAATCCGATGAGCGTTTGGACATCATTCTGGGGATCCGCCACAGCTTCTTGCACGCGATGGACCGCGTCGTTCACCTGGTCCAAGACACCGAGCAGCTCACGGGGCGTCTTATTGATGAGGGGGATCTTCACGTTGGCGGCGAGAGGCGAATCCAGATCGGTCACCCAGAAGGGCAACTCACCGAAGCCCTGCATCATGTAGTCCTGCGCCCGCTCGATGACAGACAGGATATCGTCCAGACGCAGGTATCTGCAGATACTACTATACGTGGCAGGCACGTTGGTGATCTGGAGCGTAATGTAGCCGCTATCAGACTTCGGCAGGTTGAGGTGTCCGACGAACTGGAATTGCGCCGTGCCATCTGGGACCAGCCCGTACAAGCCGGGGTTCACCCTGATGCCCAGAAGAGTGGCGGTGGCGGTGCCGGTCAGTGCAACAGAGACAACGTCGTCAAACGTATCTGCCAGAATCTCCTCGAACGTGAAGGTACGGTCGCCGGTCGTACCCAGATTGCCATCACGATCTAAGGTTACGGTCCGAGTCAGCGTGACATGCACGGCACTACCTGCGTGGCCCAGGGTCACGCCGACGAATCCCAGCCGCGCCGGCACTTGCAGGCCTGTAACATCATAGGAGACCACGGCGGTCACTGTGAAATCCCGAACGCCCCAAGGGGCCCCGGCGGGGGCATCATCGACAACCGCGAGCAAGTCGAAGGACCCGGACACGCTTGCGCTGAGCGCTGCCTCGGCGTCCGAGATCAGGCCGGCCAGTTGCAGACTATAGCCTTCATCCGAATAATCTCCGGCCAGGGAAACCACGTGGCCGGTCAGCCCAAAGAGGTCCGGCGTATAGGTATTGGCCTCTTCGGCCGTCACGAGGCCTAGACTGATGACTTGATCGAGATCGGTAAGACTACTGAGGCGCAGCGCCCCCGTGCGGTCCAGCTCCTCAAGGTCGAGCAGAGCGGAGGTCGAGCGAATGTCGCCAACAGCAATTAAGCCCGCCTCGATCAGCTCGGAGATGCTCGCCAAGTCAGGGGCCACCAATTGATCCTTGTCGACGCTCGCGGCCGCGCCCAGGTAGGACGGATCGACCACGCCGGCCCGGACCAGAGCGCTCAGCGCCGCAACGTTGGTGCTCAGGAGGCTGGTTGAGCCATTGAGGAAGACCTCATCGCCGCCGGTGATGAGCGCGTGTTCCTCAATGATCGGCTCATCAAGAATGTCCGTGCGGTCGATGTCTTCGATCTCCACGCCCTTGACGGTGATCGCGAGATCATTCTGATCGACAAGCCCTTCCTCGATCAGCCGGGACAGCGGCACCAGGCCGGAATTGACCAACGCGTACAGCGAGACATTACCCCCGCGGACGAGATGGTGCAGATTGAGGGTCGCCGTGGAGACGAGACCGTGGGCATTCACGCTCGCGGCCGTGAGGGACTTGTTCACAAAGCTGTCGCGAGTGAGCAGACCGTCGTCGACCATGTCGGCAAGCTGACCGAGGTTGCGGACGATCAGATCGTTCACACTCAGCAGGCCCAAATCGACCAATTTGCCCAAGAAGACAATGCTGATGAGCCCGCGGAGGTAGACCTGGTGCGCACTGATATAGTTGTTGAGGTCGCCGTTCTCGAACAGGTCTGACGCCTCCAGCGCGCGGATGTCCAGCGGCATCGCGGGATCGGTCAGGTCGCCCTCGTCCACGAATCCTTCTTCGATCAGATCGACAAGAGTGACATGGGGAATGCGCAGTGCCACAAGACTATACAGAGGGATAGTGGGGCCTACGGCATCATCTATATCGACCCCGAACTCGGTCTCAATGTCGGCGACGGTCAAGGGGACATCGTCGAAGTCGTGGGCACCGACAAATTCCTCTGCGACGTACTCCGCGAGCGTCACATCGTAGAGGATCGAGGACAGCAGCGTGCTCAGGGACGCCGTGCCAACGTGGACCAGGTTGTCGAGCTCGCCGTCCTCAAAGAGCGGGACCGTCTCACCGTGCTCGTTGAGCACGGTGATCGCCTCCAAGTCACTCTGCTCGTAGACCTTGTTGAGGAACCGCTCGCTGCGGAGCACGCCGCGCTGCACCAACTCTCGGAACGTGATATGGCTGTCCGCCAAGAGGGTCTCGAGAAGGACATAATCCCTGTCCACGCTGTTGAGATGGTTGTCCTCGATGTACTTGTGCCCGACCACGTTCGATTCGAGCACTTCGGCCAAAGGCACCGTGCTGTCCGGCGTGAGATCCAAGGCGTCGACCAGCCCTTCGTCCAGCAGCGCGCGCAGGGTCACCACGCTGGAATCCCAGAAGTCATCGGGGTCCACGAGGCCGGCCGCGACGAGATCGTCCTCCGTCACCAGTCCGCCATCCAACAGCCCTTCCAGATCCACGGAGCCGGACTCGCCGAGCCCCTCCTCCTGGAGAACGTTGATCCCGACAACATCGGCGTTGACCAGGTCGGAGAGGTAAAGATTGCTGCGAGTCAGGTGCAATGCCGCCGGGGTAGAGAGACCGGCGACTTCCTCCAGGGTCACGAGCCCCAGCCGGATCACGTCGCGGATAGTCACGGAGCCGGCCGTCACCAGGTGGTTATCGTCCAGTTTGCTCTGGGGGACCAGTCCTGGGGCGAGCAGAGCCACAGGCATCGTCACAGCGGCCAAGTCGAAGTCGAGGCTCGTGAGCAGGCCGTAGTGCACCAGATCGCTCAGGCTCGCCAGCGAATGGCTGATGAGGTCCGCCACCGCGACGACCTCCTTGCCTTGCGAGTCCACGATCACGTACGGATCGAGGGCGGCCTGCTCCAGCACGTTCGAGTTCAGCAGGTCCTCCCGGTCCACTGTCCCCCTCACGAAGACCTCGTCCAGAAGGACCGTGGAGAGGTCGCTCTTCAGATCGCTCTCTTGAATGATCCCGAACCGCAGGAGGTCGGCCATCGTCAGGCTGGTTTCGCTGAGCAGCGTTGCCAGCGGGATCGTGTCGCCGTGATGAATGTGCCCCAGGTGCTCGAGTTCGTCCACGATGCTGAGCGAGAGGCCGAAGAGGTCCAGATCGGCCCAGGGCAGATTGGGTGGATCGGCCAGATCGTCCGGGCTCAGCAGGCCGAGCGTGACAAGGTCCGCCGGCGTCACGTACCCATGGTCGAGCAGGTCGTTCGGGTCCACATAGGACCCGATCTGGATCAGCCCCTCCTCCGCCAGCAGTTGCAGGTTGACTCGGCCCAGCGCGTCCAAGTCCCGCAAGGTCAGCCCGCTCAGCTCGATATCGAAGTCGAGCGGGATCGCCAGGGTCCGGGTCGTCTTATTGTAGGTGATCGCCTGTCCACTCCGAATCAGGCCGGAAGCGGTGACCGCTGCCACGAAATCCTGGAGACTGTGGATCTGGTCGAAGTCGATCTTGCTCAGGACCGCCAGATCGAAGGCAGCGCCCAGATCAACCACGTCCGCCAGCGAGGCGTCGATGAACGGGATTTCCACATTGAAGCTGTCGGAAGTCGCCAACGTGTCGAGCCAGTCATCCCGGAGGGATTCCAGCCGGGCCCGCAGATCGGACAGCCGCAATTGAGTGAAAGGCACAAAGTCGTCCAGATCGCTTGAGGCGGCCGCGACTGGCGTACTCCCCCGCCCGCCGTCAACAACCAGGAACAGGTCGCCCGCCAGATCGACGGTCGGCGTCCCGGCCTGATTGTTGATGTCCATGCCAGCCAGCGTCGCGTAGATCGGCAGATGGACCGCGACGTGGCTGACCGCATTCTCCATAGGATGCGAGTCCCCCACGGGGTCATACTGAACCTGGTACTCGTCTTCCGCCACGCCCTGGAGGACGTTCACATGGACCCCCAAGGCCAGAGAGCCTTGGTCATAATACTCGGGATCACCAGCATACTCGGGATGACCGGCGGCGGCTTCGAGATCGCCGATCAGGAACGGGATGACCAGATCGGAGGAACTGGCCGTCGCATCGAATTCCAACTCGTTCACTGTGAATTCGCAGGTGGCGCCGGACGAGCCCCACCCTAATGATAAGGTGAAGGCAAACGACGCATCGACCGTGGCACCAAACTCGGTCAAGGCCGGTCCGATCCCCTCTACCGTCTGGCTCAACCCGACCGGAATCCGCTTCTGGTAGCTCGCCGACCCGGAGAAGTCCACCGTAAGGCCATTGAGCCAGTCATACGTGCTCGTGGTCAGGGCCATGCCGTAGGCCTGGCCGCCAAGCAGACCATCCAGCCAATTTGTCTGAAGAGACTCCAAGAGGCCGCCGATGCTGAAATCGTCTCGTCCTCCCAGCGCCCGGATAGGCTCCAGATACTCGTTCAGGCAGGGGCCGATGTTGAGGTAGTCGCTGAGGTCGAAAAGCTCATCCGGTGTGACATCGGTCCCCGGGATGGTCGCGCCGGTGAGTTCCGGAGTGCCCAACAACAGGTCGCGCAGCAGCAGGTCGGCCTGGTCGGCCAGATCACTGGTAGCTTGAATCATGCGGTCGGAGGCAGAGGTCGTGGTGTGCAAATCCGTCCCGGCGGGAATCTCCGAAGCAACCAATTGCAGGCGGTCGGCCTGCTCGACCACCGCCAAATAGAGATCGCTGTCGCCAAAACCGATGGGGCTGGTCACCGTCTCAAACGCGCCGGTTGCCGAGCCGAACGTGAGGAAATCGAACGTGTCCCCCAGGGAAGGTTCAAAACCGTCGATCAGGACAATCTCCAGGGTTCCCCCCAGCGTGGCGGTCCCCGACACCCTGACCTGATCGTGCTCGCTACCGGGTGCGTCCCCGCCGATCTCAATAACCAAGGTGCCTACCGTAGCATCCCCTGGGGGTGGGACATACGCATCATTTATAATGGGGATACCAGTCCCGTTGAACGTCAGGTTGCCCGTGATCGTGACAATTCCGGGCGAGTTGCCGGGGCTAAGGCGGCCGTAGACATAGACATCTTGGCCTATGACGGGCTCGCCCGATAGTGTATCTCCTTGGCGTACAACGAATTGTGTGCTCTCCGCGGAGCAGAGGGTGGCCAAGGCACCGGCGGATTTCCGCGTGACATCGAAAGGAGTGGTTTGACCCGCGGGCGGGCCATTGGCCGCATGAAGAGTGTCAACAAGCTGCCGGGCCATCGAGGGCCCCTCGCCAACCGTCAGGGGCGACACGTCGCCCTCAACTGCACCCAGGAAGCTCAGAAGAGTTGTACCGTCAGAAACGGAAATGGAAGCGACCTCGGCGACCACCAAGCCGCGGGAGAGCCGCTCGACCGATGCCTCCTGTCCTTCCTGCGCTATCTCCAGAACGAGCCCCTCAGGCTCACCGCTCTCAGACAGGTCGGCCTCGTCGGAAACCATAGCAGACTCCCCGCTGACGTCTCCGTCCCCAGGGAGCAGGTCGACAACGAAGGCTTCCTCGCTGGGACGATCAGAAAGGGCAGGACTAAGCTCCGCCACCGGCATATCGGCATTGAGCAACAGCCGGGGCTCCAGCAACTCAAACTGGACCACAGGAAGACGTTCTCCGTCCTCCCGTTTGCGTTTTCTCCCCAACCCTATGGTACCCCAGAAGCCCATTCTCCTCCTTGTCGGAGCCCGGCTTACATACGAGATCCCAACCGCACCGGTGGCCGTTTCTGAAGTGCAAAGATCAACACCCACGGTCTCCAGTGACATATCATGACAGATGACATAGGGGAATGTCAAGCAAGAAAAGGAAAATCTGCTCACTTTTTTTGACCGGGACCGGATTCCCCGGTGGTTGGGGTTGCTTCCCAGGCAAGCCGGAGGCGTGACAAACGATCCCATGTCCCTCGCTCGTACCCAGTCGTTCCGCCGCCTGGCTTGACCTGATGTCACGCCACAACGTTTTGAGGAGTCCCCTGGAGAAACGCCCGGACATTGGCGACCGCGACATCCATCAGGCGCTGCCGCGCCGCTTTGGTCGCCCAGGCGATGTGCGGCGTAATCGTGCAGTTCTTCGCGTGCAGCAACGGGTTGTCATCGCGCGGCGGCTCCTCGCACAAGACATCCAGGCCGGCCCCCGCGAGGCGACCCTCATTCAACGCCTCTGCCAGCGCCGGCTCGTCGATCAGTGGACCCCGGCTGGTGTTGATGAGAAAGGCCGTGGGTTTCATCCTCTCCAGCCGCCGGCGGTTGATGAACCCCCTGTTGTCTTGCGTAAGAGGGCAATGCAGGCTGACAACGTCGCTCTCGCGGAACAGGGTGTCCAATTCTACAGCAGCTACCCCCACGGGCGCGGCCGGATCCGGCGTCACATCGAAGTAGATGACCTTCATTCCCAGCGTCAGGGCCAGCTTCGCCACTTGGCGGCCGATCCGACCCAAGCCGACAATGCCCATCGTCAACCCGGCCAGTTCCACGAGGGGATAGTTCCAGTAGCAGAAATCCGGGCTCCGGCTCCAATCGCCGTTGTGGACGGACCGACTGTGCTCACCGACGTGCTGAGTGAAGTCCAGCAGGTGGGCGAACACCATCTGGGCCACCGAGGCAGTGCCGTAGGCAGGAACATTCGTGACGCAGATTCCTCGCTGCTTCGCCATTTCGATGTCCACCACATTGTACCCGGTGGCCAGAACCCCGAGGTACCGGAGTTGAGGCAGTTGCCCGATCGTCGCCCCCGTCAGAACAGTCTTGTTCGTCAGGACGATCTTGGCTCCGCACGCACGTTCCACCACCAGCGCTGGCTCGGTCCGGTCGTAGATGGCGCAAGGTCCCAAAACCTTCAAAGCCTCCCAGGCCAAATCCCCTGGATTGAGGGTACTGCCATCCAGAACCACTATCTGCACGATCACAACTCTCCTTTCGGCCCGTATTTCCTGGCGGCCCGGCCTCGCTATCACTTCGTGCGCGACCTGGGCGGCCGTTCAGCCCCGTGGCATCCAGTCTATCGCTGCACCCGCGTGGCTTCAACCGCTGTCCCGAGGGACACACGGCTGACTTTTCGCAATTAGCTGCAAATGCGCTTGCAGTCTCCTGGGCGACGGGGTATTCTCGCGACGTCAGCTCCTCGTTTGGCAGTTGGATTTATGCCTATGGGAAAAGTCGGTATTGGGATAGTTCTTTGCCTGGCGGCCGGCGTTCCGGTGGGCGGCGTGCAGACCAGCGCGACCACCGGTATTCGGGCCATCACCCGCCCGAGTGTAGATACGACCCTGTCCTTCGTTCAGCCCGGCCGAATTGCGGCGGTACACTTCAAGGAAGGAGACCTTGTCAAGACCGGCCAAGTCCTGGTCCAACAGGACGATGCCGCCGAGCAGATCCTGCTGGCTCAACTCAAGGCGCAGAGCGAAGATACGACGCAGATCCGTGCCAGTGAAGCCTCTCTGGCTCAGAAGAAAGTGGACCTCCAGAAATTGGAGAAGGCGGCGGCCAACAACGCCGCCACGGCCCTGGAGGTTGAGCACGCCAAGCTGGACGTGACCATCGCGCAATTGTCGCTGGAACTGGCCAGGTTCGAGCACGAGCAGGCCGGCCGGAAGTACCATGAGCAGGCCGTCCGCGTGCAGAACATGCAGATCAAAAGTCCCATCGACGGGTCTATTGAGAAGATCGACGTGGAGGTCGGGGAGTCTGTGAACACCACGATCCAGGCGATCCAGGTGGTCCAGACCGACCCCCTGTGGATCGATGCCCCGGTTCCGCTGGCCCAGGCGATTGATCTGAAGGCCGGCAAAACGGCTCAAGTGACATTCGGGCTGTCGGATAAGCCAACCAAGTTGGAGCCGACCTCGGGGAGCTTGGTCATACCCGGGCGGATCATTTTTGTTGGTGCCGTAGCCGATGCCGCCAGCGGCACGTTACGTGTGCGGATTGAAGTGCCCAACAAAGCCCGACGGCCGGCCGGGGAGCACGTCCTGGTTACCTTCTGAGAGTGCCAAAGGTCACGATGCAAGCGCCAAGCCTACCCAGCCCACACCAGGAAAGCAATCGTCTCCGGCACGGCTGCATATTGATCTACGCGATGGCCCTGGCGTTGGTCGCAGGCGGTTGTGTTTCTGATGAGGTAGGTGAGGAAACGCCGTTGAGCAGGTACCAGCAGCAGCTTGCCCGGGAAGGTCCCCAGGCGCGTGTGAGCACCCAGGAGGTGGAGCCTTCCCAGCCGCAGGGCGTGCTTCAGCCCGTCGAGCCGACAGAGAGACTCCTGCCTGAGCTGGACATCAAGACCGACCCCAACACCGACAAGAAGACACTCACCCTGACCCTGGAGCAGGCGATCACGAGGACGCTGGCCAACAGTCCCGAGATCCGGGTCGTCAGCTTCGATCCCGAGATCGCCCGCCAGGAGATCACGAAGGCCGCCGGCGCCTTTGATCCCATCGCGTTCGATCAGGCTTCCTGGGACAATCAAGACAGTCCCCCGAACAGTTTCTTCGAGCCGGGCCGAGCGGACCGACGCCTGTTTGAGTCCGGGGTCCGGCAGAGGACCCCACTCGGCTCCGAATGGTCGGCCAGTTATGCCTTCGCCCGCAATTGGGACGATCTGTTCGGGCGCACGCTTTCGACCCGCTACGAGCCCATGCTGCTCTTTCAACTGAAGCAGCCCCTGCTGCGCGATGCCTGGCAGGAGGTAAACCTGGCGGGGGTGAATATCGCCCGGCTGGAGCATCAGGTCGCCTTGCTCGGCTTTCGCGACAAGGCGGAGAGCGTCTCTGCCGATGCCATCGCGGCCTACTGGCGTCTCGTCCAGGCGCTCCGGAATCTGGAGATTCAGCGAACCCTCGTCGAACAGACCGTCCAGACTCTCCACAAGGTCGAAAGCCGCCGTGAGATCGATGCCACGGATGTGCAGTTGATGCAGGCCCGTGCGTACGCCAAGGTGCGCCAGGCGGACTTGCTGGAGTTCCAAAAGCTGGTCAAGGATGCTCAGGACGGCCTGGTCCGGTTGCTGGCAGATCCCCAAGTCAATACCACCACCCATGACTTGACCATTGTGCCCGTGACGACGCCCGAGCTTCCGTCGGAGCCGCCGGAAACGGCGAAGACGCTGGATAAGGCCCTGGCGACGGCCATGCGCTACAATCCTGCCATGCAGGAGGCCCAGATACGAATCAAGATCGCCGAAATCAACGTGGAGGTGGCCCAGAACCAGCGGATGCCGCGTCTGGATTTGATCGGTTCGGCGCGCGCTCAGGGTCTGGGTGCGACCAGTGTCGCCGCCCACGAACAGATTGAGGATCGGCAATATACGAGCTACGGCATCGGCCTGAGCTTTGAGTATCCCCTGGGGGGCAACCGTTCGCGGGAAGCCGAACTGCGGCGCCGGCGGCTGGAGCAACGCAAGGCGGTCTCCATCCTGCACACGGCGGCGGACCAGGTCGCCATCCAGGTGAAAGAAAAGGCGAGGAAGACCCAAACCACCCTGCAGCAGGTGGGCGTTCAAAAGGACGCGGCGCAGGCGGCCCAGGCGCAGTTGAGGGCGTTGGAGGAGTCCGAGCCCATTCGAGAGAAGCTGACGCCCGAGTTCATGCTGGTCAAGCTCCAGGCGCAGGAGACCTACGCCCAGACACGACGGGCGGAGATCAATGCTCTGGCCGAGTTCAATATCTCCCTGGCGGAACTGGCCAGAACGACCGGGACCGTACTACAGTTGCACCGGGTGGAAACCGCGTTGACAGCGGCCACTAAGAGCGAGCCGGAGGAACAAAGAGAGGAGCCTCGGAGGGAGAGAAATCTACCCGACCTGACGCCGTCCGGGCTATTGTACCGGGTCGAAACGGCGCCGACAACGGCCCCCCCCAAGAGCAAGCCGGAGGAACCAGAGGAGAAGCCCCGGAAGGAAGAGGAGCCCCGGAGAGAAAGAAATCTGCCGGACTTGACACCTTCCGGGCTGTGGGTCCCCCAGACGCGCTAGGTCACATGGTGACCTCGGTGCTTGAAATCTCCCCCTGTTTGTGACAGAATGTGCCTTTGTAGGGGCGACGCATGCGTCGCCCGTACGGAACCGGTGGGGAGTTGGCATGAGTGATGTCACGCGCATCTTGAACGCCATCGAACGGGGGGACGCGAAAGCGACGGACGAACTGTTGCCGCTGGTATATGAAGAACTCCGCCTGCTGGCGGCGCAGAAGCTGTCCCATGAATCTCCCGGCCAGACACTCCAAGCGACCGCCCTGGTGCACGAGGCCTACCTGAGACTGGTGGGCGATCCATCCCATTGTTGGCAGGGCCGGGCCCACTTCTTCGCGGCGGCAGCGGAGGCCATGCGCCGGCTTCTCATCGAAAACGCCCGCCGCAAGGGGCGTCTCAAACGCGGGTCCGGCCGCCGGCGGATTGAGCTGGAGGCAGTATCCCTGGCCCTGGAGACGCCGGCGGACGATCTGCTCGCTCTGGATGAGGCATTCACATGCTTGCTGGCCGAGGACCCGGAAGCCGCGGCGGTCGTCAAACTCAGCTACTTCGGCGGGCTCACCCTGGAGGAGACGGCTGAAGTGCTCGGGATCTCCCGGCGCACGGCCCAGCGCTATTGGGCGTTCGCCCGCGCCTGGCTCTACGAGGAACTGACGCGGGGGGAAGAGCCCGCCTCTCCCTGAGCGACGGAAATTTTCGCAATTCCTGCCTTTTGTTTGTCACCCCGCGGGCGCAAACGGCGCATGAGAAGGTGGAGACAAAGGTCATGAAACCAACAACCGAAAAACCTGATGCTCCGCCGGTGAGGTCGCTATTTGTGGCGGCTCTGGACAAGCCCGCCGGACCGGAAAGAGCGGCCTACCTGGATGAGGCCTGCGGGCCCGATCGGGACTTGCGGGCGCGGGTCGAAGCACTGCTCAAAGCTCACGACGAAGCCGGGCGATTCCTCCAGCCGCTTCCTGACTTGGTAGACGCCGGACCCGAGGCTCCCTTATCAGAGGCCCCTGGCACAGTCATCGGGCGGTACAAGCTCCTGGAGAAGATCGGCGAGGGCGGCATGGCCGTGGTCTACATGGCTGAGCAGACCGAGCCTATCCACCGCAAGGTGGCCCTCAAGATCATCAAATTGGGCATGGATACGCGCCAAGTCATCGCCCGGTTCGAGGCGGAGCGGCAGGCCTTGGCCCTGATGGAC
>CAYHAJ010000015.1:0-5901 GCA_964354535.1 uncultured Pirellulales bacterium | reverse complement strand
GAAAAGAACGCAAGAAGGCCGAAGAGGGGGCGGGCCGCAGGAAAGAGTCCCTGCCGGAGGCGCTCAGCCAAATCATCAATCATAAATCATAAATCATCAATCCAGGGGCTACCGACAACTGCCTCTTGCTCGGGAACTGCGAACGGGTTGCCGGCGGAGCATCCACGGAAGCGGTGATGCTTCCGGCCCGGAGGACCGCTAAAGCTCAACGTAGTGCCTGACCCCGAAAGGCCCTTCTTCGAAGGACTTGGACCCCCTGCGACACACGCTGCAGAACAATGAATAATGAAGACGTGACCCCCAATTCCCCCCAGGAGGAGGTGCAGAAGCTCAAGCCCCGGCCCAGACAAGGCTGACCGATGCCGCCGGGCCAGCCGTTACCGGCTACTGACTACCGACTGCCGACCGCTTCTTTTCAACCGCCGATGAACGCGGATGCATGCCAATGTTCGGATGTCATTGCGAGCGGAGCGCGGCAATCTCTCTTCTTTCTGCCGCAGGGGGCAGAAGGACGCAGGGAAGACTGAGAACGGAAAAGCGCCAACGGATTCTTTGTCCACAGATTTCGCCGATTTCCACAGATTCTGAACGGGGAACCGGGGACCGAGAACTGGCAACCGACGACTGTCTTGCTTGTCACCTATCACTATTCGCTTGTCACTGCCAGCCCTGCCGGCATCCCTTCACACTCTTCACACCCTGTTACCCTTCAGACTCTGCGGCTTCGCCGCTACCGACAACTGCCTCTTGCCCGGGAGCGGCGAACGGGTTGCCGCCGGAGGATCCAGGGAACTCGTGATGCTTCCAGCCCCGCCGACCGCCAAAGGTTAACGTAGTGCCTGACCCCGGAAGCCCCATTTATGCACGGCAGTGGAACGCTCCGGTTCACTGGCAGCACGCAGCACCACCCGCTATGACCGGTTGTTCGCCAGTTCTCGACAGCTCGACAGACGCTGTACATTTCTGAGGCACCGTGCCTCATGATTGCTTGGAGGGCACGCGTGGCGGTCGAGGTCGAGTGTGTGGCATCTTCTTCTCCAGAGTGCGCCTCAATACAAGAAGAAGCATCTGGGGGAACTCTCGGGATAACATATACGATTCGTCGCCCCCGAGGCCCAACCGCTCCATGAATGGACCGTTCATCGCGAACTCAGTGAAGCGCTGAAGTCGGCGCGTCTCAGCTTCGATTGCGGTCGCGTCTCCGGATTTGACTGCCCGATAGACCTCCATGGCCAGTTCGTAAAGCCACGGCGCGTCGTCGCGGAATACACTCGCAGCCACGAGAATTCCAACGGGATCGCCGGGTTCTGCGGCCATGTGCATCATGTCCTCTATCATCATCGGGGGGAAACGCTGAATCCTGCGCCGGCGCAGAACTGACTCGTCCGACTCCGCCAGTCGCTCGGCCACGCGAGCTGGCAACGCCTTCATTTCTTCAACGAGTTTCGCGACCGGATTGGCTTCCGTCTGGTCTGCCGCTTCTTTCTTTCCGCCGGGACTCTTGATCTTCTTAAGTATCTCGGCCTCTGCCGCCTTGAACTCAGCTACTTGCCCCTTGACCACACCTGTATCGAGTTCGAGACCCGGAACGCGCCGTGCGAGTTGATGCACCAGTTTTGTCAGATCGGGCTCGCTGTCGTCCATGTTCTGGAACTGATAGAATGGCCCTGCAGTTATATGGCTCAAAGGGATGCCCAGAGCGACTCCGACTACGGGAGTGCCTAGTTTACCTTTGGCTACGCCTGCTTCAAACAGTATCCAGGGACGATCGAGACTTCGCTCCGTAAACAGACAGACTACGTCAGAAGTCGATTGCAGCATGGACATCAGTCTTTTATACCACTCATCTCCGAAGTCGATACCCTCGGTACCCTTCTTGTCCGATGATCGGAAGGTCTTGATCATTCCCGCGCTGACGCTCTTTAACAGCTTCCCAAAAGCCTCAGCCAATTCAGCATCTCGGCTGTCGTGGCTGATGAACACAAGCGGGCTTCCGGTCGATGTGAGAACGTCGGCATCAGATGCGGACTTCGATTTCTCGGCATCAGCCATAGTGTCTCCTTCTACGTTGTCATCCTTCTGCAGCGCAACCTACTGGACTTCATGGCCTCCACTTCACGACCGTGCAAGGACACCACACCCTGGGGCCAAGCCCTCCGGCCTCGGGCGTGCTAGGCTGATGGCATTGCTAGCGTCATGTACTCGGCATCCAGGCGTACACTGAGGGAGAATGCTATGAGATTGTAGAACACATCGCCCAATTCCGCCTCTATCTTCTCAGGGCTGCCTTCGTTCGAAGCCTTAAGCAATTCGACACACTCTAAGACCAGACACGCCGCCTGCCCACGAGGATTCTGCAGTACGAACTCCTCCCAATCCAAGTCCGCTATGAACCCTCGCGCAAGGCCGAACAGTTCGGGCCATTGAACTGCGGGATTGCCGCACACTCTTTCTGCACGGGCCGCAAAGTAGGGCTCATGCCGCCGTGCCGCATCCAGGACAGCGGGGAGTCCCTCCTTGGTCGTTCTGTGGCCCAACCTACCGCTCGTCGGCTCTGCACCGACCCCCACCAGCACCCTCTCTTTCTCCAGAGCCTTCCGGTATATGGCAGACAGCTTCTTGCCAAGTGCCGGTACCGCTCCAGGAATGAGCACAATGGTATTCAGCGCCTCTTCCAGTAGCTCCTGGAGTCCGGCGATCAGTCTCGCCGGAGAATCACTGTCACGAAGCCAGAGGAGTTGCTTGCACATCGAACACGCGAGTTGAAGAATTGCCCACGATTTCGGCTGGACATCATCGTCACTCATCCTCTGCCTCCACTTCTTCCTGGCTAACGTTGATAAGAGCGGGCAAAACGGGAACCACCGTCCGTTCCCCCTTGTCCTATCTCATTCTTCTCCCGGCTCTCGGGCTTCCTTTGTCATGCCACTCATTCCGACGTCTCCGGACAGCGGCCTGGCTATATCTGGCCGGTGGACAAGGACCCTAAACCAATCTGTCGCGCCTTCATCAAAGGTGTGTATCTGGCGAGCATTATGGCGGAGACCTACGGGGGAGGCAAGGGAAAAATGCAGACTGCAGGCTGCGGGCCATAGGCGGTAGGTGGTTGTCGGCGGATAGGGGGGGCGGGGGTCTGCCCTTACTCTAAGCTTTAACCGGGGGAGAGGAGTTGGAATACTGGAATGATGGAATACTGCGATGATGGGGAAGGACGGTTCTCCGTCACGACAAACGGAGTAGTTCGGGGCCACCGATTTCGATGTTCCGGCGGGCCGCGTCGGCTATTTCGTGCGGCGTACCCTGGGGGATTCGGACGGAATTTAGGCTCTTAGCCCGGACCACTTTCTCAGGCCGGGGCGATGTGCGTATCTCGGCGCGTGGCTACTTCTCGTACCCTCGGCGGGTGGTCTCGTCCAGGAGCTTGATTTGCTGGAGGACCAGGCCGTAGTGGCTGCCCGGGGGCTTCTCCTGCATCACGGCGCCGCGCCAATCTTTGGCGAAGTTGCCGGAATAGCACAACCAGGCGGTCCGGCCGTCCAGGCTGATGAACTTGGTCGGGATGTTCAGGAAATAGCCCTGCTCGCCGAAGTCCTTCATGTAGGTCACGAGCCGCCAAGGGCCGGTGATCTCGTTTGCTTCGAGGATGTAGGAGCTCATCTTGGCACAGGTGGGCCAGCCGTCGGTGACGCACATCAAGTACTTCCTCAGCGGGGCATTGTACGTGACAGTGACGCAGCCGCAGTTGTTGTTCCAGTCGATCAGGGGCTGGATCTTGGCGAACTCGCTCGTCCAGACAGGTTTGCCCTGGGCATCCCGGCCCGCGTAGAACTCGTACTTGGAGGCGTCGTTCATATTGGCGATGCTGGGGGCGACGCGGAGCAGGTAGATCTGGTCGCCGCTGATCCAACTGAGATTGCCGAAGCGCGGTTTGGGGTCGGGCTCCGGAGCGCCGTGGGCGACGAGATAGGCCTTGCCGTCCGGCGAGTGCTCCATGTTCTTTCCGAAATCGACGAAGTGCGGCGAGCCGATCTTGACCGGATAGCCCCACATGCCGGTCTCGCGAAAGAGCGATTTGGCGGGCGTGTGCGGCGTGTCCGTCCAGGTCTTGCCGAAATCCGTCGAATAGCGGAAGCCCACGAAGGGCCCCAACCAGGGCCAGTTGTACGCTTCTGTGCCGTACTCCACCTTGCCGTCCGGCGCCAGGCAATAGGTACCGTAATACCAGACGTTGTTGTAGACGAGACTGCCGCAAGGATAGCGGCCTTTGTACGGCGATGCATCGCCCGTGAACAGACCCAGACTGACGATCTTCAGGTTGAGCGGATCCTCGCCGATCAGGACGGCCTGGCCCGTCGTGGCATCTTTGCCCGTCCCGCTGTTGGAATTCTCGCGGGAGCCATCGGCACGGGGCGCGGACCCGTCCGTCCAGGGCGAGTACAGGTTCCCATCCGAGGCCCAACTCGGATACCACGTATCGGCCACGTGATAGTCACTGTGGACGCCGGTGAAGGCGATGCCGACAATATCCTTCGACGCCTCGAATGGGCAATCCTTCGGGGGCTCCGACGGCCAGATGAACGGCTTGAAGTGCCGGCCCTCCTTGGGGTCCGCTACAGCTATGGCGCATAGGCTACAAACCAGCGGCATGATAGCAGCGCGGCTCAACACCAACCTTGCTGTCATAGGTACCACGGCCTTGCCTCCTTTGTCCCGTCCAGCGGTCCCTCCTCCTGGCTGTCGCGATGCACTCGCCGATCATCGGTAGACATCTCGCCGATGACCGACATGCAGAATGGTAATCAGGTGATTGGGGTCATCGATTTCGTAGATCACACGGTAGGAACCGACTCTGATCCGCCATCCGGTACGTCCGGTCAGCCTTTTCGATCCACTCGGCCTCGGCTCTTCTGCAAGCAACCGAATGGCGTCCCGTATCCGAACATAGGGTTCCTTCGGCAGATCCGACAGTTCCTTCTGTGCCCGTCGCAAGATGGCGATGATATAGGTCACTTTCGGTCCCGCTCAATCTCGGCGACTGCTTGCTCAAACGGAATAGCTTCGTCTCCCGACGCTTTAGCAGCGTCGTACGCGCGAATGGCCTCCAGTTCTTCTGCTTCCTCCAGCAGTCTTCTGTACTCCGCGATATCGAGTATGACAGCCGTCTTCTCCCCACGGTCATCCACTATGAAACGAGGTTTGGGAATTGCCATTTTTGACCTCACCTTTTAGGCCATGCTTCATTACAGCCGGCACCCCCATATTCTATCACTACTCAAAGAAAACAACAATTACCCACGTTCATCATGAATCGTCCGGTCCACGAGTCAAGATCGTGGGCAGGATGCTCGTCCTACTATGCCCTTACGGGCACACTACGAACCTCATTTTGCCTGACCCGTCGGGGCGAACAGGGCCTCGACGAAGTTGGCCGGGTCGAACTCGGCGATATCTTCGGGCTTTTCGCCCAAACCGACGAATTTCACCGGGATGTCGAGCTTGTCTTTGATCGCGATGACGATGCCGCCCCGGGCAGTGCCGTCCAGCTTGGCCAAGAAGATGCCGGTCACGTTGATGGCTTCCGTGAAGAGTTGGGCCTGCGAAATCGCGTTCTGGCCGGTCGTGGCATCGAGGACGAGCAGGACCTCGTGCGGCGCTTCGGGGATCTTCTTCGTGACGACATCACGGATCTTTGTCAGTTGCAGCATCAGGTCCTTCTTGGTGTGCAGCCGGCCGGCAGTGTCGAGGATCAGGATGTCCGCGTCTCGGGCGAGCGCCGCTTCACAGGCATCGTAGGCGACAGCGGCCGGGTCGCTGCCGGCCTTGTGTTTGACGATCTGGACGCCGATCCGTTCCGCCCAGATGGTCAACTGCTCGACCGCGGCGGCCCGGAACGTGTCGCAC
>CAYHAJ010000014.1:0-41585 GCA_964354535.1 uncultured Pirellulales bacterium | reverse complement strand
TCTAACCCAAGTTACGCAGTTAAGAGGACAAAAGGCGGTTCTCGTTAGCGTCAGGGCCGTTTTTCGGCAAAAGTCTTCACTACATTTGTATCACCTCCTGTCCACGAGACCTCTGTTTCGGCATCATCGGTGAGGCAAGCAGCCTCTTCTGGCTATTATTGTTGCCGCTGGTCGGAAAGACAGTGGATTTAGTTACTACGCCCCATAGTAGGTCTTCACTACATCGGCTCTCGAAAGCCAAAAGCCCACAGGTACTCCAAAAACGATGATTCTGACTCGGAAATCTTAAGGAAAGGCCCGCAACTGCGTAACTTGGGCTAAACTGGGGGCAACGGATTCTGCCTCCGTTGGCCGCCTGCACCTGTCGCTCGGTGAATGGGCCAGTTCTTTTCGAGCAAGCGCATGACGGTCATCTCGCTGGATAGACGGCCCCTCACGCGGCATTCCCGAAATGAACCCTGAGAGCTTCCGGCTTTTTTCAGTCCGTTCACAAGAGGAACTCGGGATGGCAAGGATCTCCTCCAGAGAATCTTGCGCGGCGGTCCCCGAGAAGCCTGCCAGGAAACCGTGCGGCATTGTATCGAATCACTCAATGGTGTGAGTCGAGCCTATCGAATTGAGACTCGTTCGCGCACTGTGCGGTGATGGTTGCCAGGATTGTCGACCCGTGTGATCTTGGGAATAGGTTCTCCATCCCATTCGAGAAACGCTCGGTATCGTAGATGGCCACCGGAGAGCCGGCGAAACCCTTGCCAGTTCCCACCCGCATCGAAGACGAGTATGTGGATGTCGTCTCTGGCTTGGTGGGCCAGGGCCCAGGTCCCGTCAGACTGTCTGTAGAGTTGACTGGCCTCGCGTGGTCTATTCCAGGGGATGAGCAACTCCGCGACCAGTCCGTCGAGCAGCCATCGATCCGAGAACGGTAGTGATTTGCTAAGGACGCGGCTCTCGCCGTTCGGAGCGACTTGCACGGCGTACAGTGTATTACCGATGTCTGTTATTCCCGCCGCTCGGAATCCACCCTCCGGGGGCACCTTGACGATCTCGGTCAGGGAGATCTCACGTCCGGGCCAGCGGATCAAGGTGCGAAACACCGCTTCCGTGACATGGGGAGGCTGGCACGCTTGCAGCAGAGCGGTCCGTCGGGGGACGTCGTTCACCGGCTCGCCGAGCGACGGATGGCTCGCGCAGCCCCCCACGTTGAAGGACAAGCAAACCAGAATAAGCCAGACCGCACTTTTCAGGATTGGGGCCTCTTGGATTCGTTGGGATCGGAGTGATCGCCGGGCGGGAAAGCGTGCAGACACGCGCTCGATGCCTCCGGCGAGGAGAAAGCGCCCTCCGGAATCGATGGATTGCGCAATTCTTGGCGGAACCGCATGTCGGTCAGGTCCACCTCCGATTCTCGAATGATCACCCGCGTCACCCGGTATTCGGGAGCCTTCTCCACGTAGATTTCCACGCGCTGAATATATTTGGCGAGCGCCTCATTGCGGGGTATGAGGCGAATACAGCCGGCGTAGCTGTCCGCGGACACGACGTCGATGTCGAACATCTTGCGGTCACTGTCGAAATCGCCCTGAATCCAGCGCCCGATCTGCCGCAGAACCTGTCCGATCGCCGTGGCGGCCGGATTATTCAGCCGCTTCCACGCACCTTCGGTAAAGGTGTAACACTGCACCTTCTTGCCGTCATAGATCATGAGGGATCTTATCGGCGCGAGAATCTCATAGCGGACCGACCCCGGGCGGTGGAAGAAGATCATCCCTTCGGACTGCAGGTCCACATCAAGAATGGCCAAGTGCTTGCGCTGGACGAAGCGGGTCGCAAAGGTGTGATAGGGGGCTCGCGATTCCCGCAGCATCCGTAAGAGTTCCGGCTGCTGCGGGGATCCGGCCTGTTCTTTCGAGGAAGCGCCAGACTCTGCACGACCTGCCGTCATCGCAAGGAGAGACAGAAGAACTGCCCCTACGCAGAGCTTGCGTCTACTTCGCTCACTGAGTGATGCTTGTGACCTTGCCACCGGTGTCAAATTCCACAACGTAGGTATCGTGCCGACCCCTCCAGTAGGTCCAGCGATTGTCTTCCAGGGACGGTGTCCGGTGCTTGGCCGGATAGCCCAGAGCGATCTTCACACCCTCTTTGCTCATGCCGACCATCGCTTTGCCGGCCTGGATCCCTTGGCGATCCACGTCGCTCAGGTTTTCATAGGTGACGGGTGTCGGAGACGTGATCAGGGCGATATATTCCAAAGAGGACATACCCATGCGCCCGGGGTTGATCTCGAACATAATCACCAGTCCCGTATCCGTCTCAAATCGAATCCTGTTGCTCCAGCCCTCCACTCGGACCTTGGAGTTGTAAGGCACAAATCCGTGCCCGGGCCAATCCGTCCAATTGGCGAAACTGCCCTTGATCGTGCCTCTCTCGGCGACATAGTGAAGATTGTAGCGCGTGTAGACGCCGTCATCCTGCGCTTGACTGGATGCTTCGTCGCTGGCGCACGAGCAGCACGCAACAACCACGAAACACAACAACAGAGCCATCCATCCTTCTGTTTTCACGGCCATTCTCCTTTCTCTCCAAACCAGTTCCTTGCCTAATGTCCCGGCGACTCCAACGACTCGCGGAGCCCCATGGTAGAATCCCGACACGAGTCTGTCAAGCACGCAGGAACAGAGCAGTCGCCCTGCGGTTCCGTCCGCGGCGTGCCACCGTGATTCCGGGGCTCTTCATCGCTCCGACCCCAAGTAGACGCCGAACCCGAGCACCACGGAGTTGATGCCGCGATTGTCATCATTCAAGCCGCCGTTGGACAAATGGTGCAAGCGCAGGACGAGGAAGGTCGTTCGACTTCGAATGCCGAATCCGGCCACCGGGTTGAAATTCACGCGATACGCCTGGCCTTCTCTTTGAAAATCCGTATAGATGAGCCCCACGCCTGCTTCCACGTAGGGGACAAACTTCGAACGCTGTGGCGCTCCGAACTCGTACACGGCCAGGAAATTGCCGGAGGCCACCAAACGCTCGCCCGAGAACTCCGTACCCGTGGCGACGCCCAGATTGCCTTCCAGGCGGATGCCCAGTCCCTCCGGGGCACGGTGTCCCCAAATCGTCTCGTAATCATACAGCGATTGCCAGCTTGCCAGAAAGAAGTACAGATCCGACCAGTCGTAGGCGCGGCCCGCGTACAGCCCCAGGGCGGTCTCGTGGGGTGCCCGACCTCGCAGAACACTCAGCCAGCGATCCGGGAGAGACTCCTGTGCTCGGGCACAGGACGACCCTGGCAGCAGGGGCTCTCCCATCAGACCCAGCAAACAGGCAATCAGTGCGGCTGACCGAAGCAACATTCGATGACTCCACAATTGCCCTGGGCGTCACATTTGACCGAGCAGATGGTCCGTTGCTCTGATTCCAACTCCATGGCCAGCGCTGCAATCGCGACGTCAAAGGCCTGTCCGCCCGGCAGACTCCCATAGAGAGGTGTGTAGGCGGTGTAGCGAGCCGCCAGTTCCGACAGCCGCCGGTAGTCGCGGGCATAACAGGCATGCCCATCCGCTCCCAGCACCAGGAGGCTACCCGCAGGAGGAATGAAATGGCGGGTCTGTGTCCAGGTGGCTTCACTGATGTAGCCATAACGGGTGTGGTCTGCCTGTCCGCGCTTGAGCAACAGGAAGGCCGCCCCTTCTCCCATAATGGCTGTTTGCTTATCCCAGGCAAAGGGCTCGATGGGGCCGGAGGCGGAGACTCCAAAGAACTGATCGTAACAGTAGCCCAGGACCGGGCAAATCTCATCGACTGCGCCGAACAGAACCGCTTCAACCCGGCCTTCCAGGAGCCAGTCCCTCGCGGTCAGCAGCGCCGAAATGGGCGACATTTCGAATTGGCTGACCGTCAGGCACGGGCCCCCCAATTCCATCGCGATACTCACATGGGACGCGGCTGACGAATGGACGGAATTCGAGAAGAGCGTCGGTGAGGGATACTGGCCTTCGCCCTCGATCATACTGTCCAGGAAGTCGAAGGTGCTCTTGGAGGCGCCATAGCCGCTGGCGAGTACCAGACCGATGTCGTTGCGGCGTGGCGGGATCTCCCAACCGGCATCCTCCAGGGCCAGGGAAGCGCCAAGCACAGCCAGTTTGGAGAACCGGTTCATGCGTCTGGAGACGGCTCCAGAGACGAAGCGGTTAACAGGAGCGACGTCTACCTGGTAGGCCGGCAACTGCCGTTGTCCGGAGGCGTCCGCGACGGGCACGGTCCCGTTGGGCCTACCCCCATGACGCAGGGCGTCCAGTAGAGCCTGCTTACCCAAGCCGAATCCGCCCACCAAGCCGATTCCATGAATGTCGAGCTGGTACTCTATCGCGAGGACTCCTGAAAGATCAACGCCACATTATTGCCGCCGAACGCCACGGAATCGGACAATCCATACCGTCCGGCGACCGGGGTGCTCTCTGCCACGGGTCGCCCGGGAAACTCCGGGTCCGGCTCCTGAAAACCGAGATTCGCCGGGATACATCTCCGTTGCAGGCAGAGAACGGTGATCACCGCCTCGATGCCTCCCGCGGCACCCAGGGTGTGGCCGGTGAAGCCCTTGGTCGAGCCAAACGGCACCCCCGGGAACATTTCGGGAAACAGTCTTCCTTCCACGCGGTCATTCTCGGGCGTGCCAGTGCCGTGAGCATTGATGAAATCGATCTCCTGCGGAGCCACGTCGGCTTCCGTCAGGGCTTGGTTTATCGCCCGCCGCAGCCCCGTGCCATTCGGCTCGGGTGCAGAGATGTGGTAGGCATCGGAGGCGTTACCATAGCCGCACAGCCACGCCTGTACCTGGGCTTGTCGCTCCCGGACGGACTTCTGCGACTCCAACACCACGATACCTGCGCCTTCGCCCAGGGTCAGGCCGCGACGGTTACGATCAAAGGGCTTGCAGGGGCTGGTATCGGTGATCAGCAGCGACAGGAAACCGGCGTGAATGACGTTGCACAGCATGTCGGCTCCGCCGGCAAGGACCACATCGCATATCCCGGTCCTCAGCCATCCGGCCGCATGTCCGATCGCCGCCGCGCCGGAAGAACAGGCATTCGTGATTGTCTGGCAAGGACCGGTCAGGCCGAACTCCTGGGCGACCATGGTTGCAGGGTTGGCCCTCAAGTACTGCCGTATCGGCTCGATGCCGGGCCTGCGGTGGGCTCGGAAATCGCGGTAGAACGTCTCGTTGTTCATGGCGCTGCCCACCGTCGTGCCCAGGCAGACTCCTACTCTGCGGTCCCGGAGCGTTTCCAGAGTCAGACCTGCGTGGAGCAGTGTCTCACGGGCGGCGGCTATGGCGAGCCGTCCGCACCGCAGGCATTCCGGACCCTCGTAGTACCCCGGCGGAACCGAGAGCTCTTCCAGTTGGAACACGGGATAGCGCTGCCCGCGCACCTCGCGCCAGGCCACGCGGCGCTGCCCGGCGAAGAGCGTGTTCGTCAGTTCGGGAACCGATCCTCCCGCTGCGCACAAGCAACCTAATCCTGTGACAGGAATCGACTGGTCCGTCTGCCTCATGCCTGCATGCGCTCCGCAATGAAACTGGCCAGGGAATCGATCGAGGCGAAGGCCTTGCGCCCCTCCGCCATATCTTTTATCTCGACTCCAAAACGCTTTTTTATCACGACTACCAACTCGACGGCATCCAGCGAATCCAAGCCAATCCCTTCACCGAACAGGGCCTCGTCATCCCGAATCTGCTCGGGCGTCGTTTCCTCCAGATTCAGGTCTTCTACGATGACCTGCTTGAGTCTCTGTCTAATGTCCATGTATAAGAGCTCTCCTGATGACCGTGCCATCCTAAACAATGACACGAAATTCAGCAACCGCCTTGTGGGAGGCACATCCACTCTTCGGAAAGAAACCACACGGCTCCGACCCAACTTGTATCCTTCTTGCTGGCGCCGCCACGTTGGGCCGGGCCACAAAGCCCATTCTACCACAGCACGCACCGCACACCACGCCCTCAAAAGAGGTTGACAGTGAAATTGTTTCCGCTATCTTGTAAGTGCTGTGGCGGGTTTGATCGCGGTCGATGAGATCAACCCTTGAAAGTCATGATCTCCGTGGAATGCAAGGCTGAGCGGTCAGACCGGGAGGCTCCAGGATGAGTGAGCAGGATATCGCTTTGATCACAGGCGCATCGAGAGGAATTGGCGCCGCCATCGCCGTGCGTCTGGCCGGCGACGGTTACAACATCTGGCTGAACTACCGCAGCAATCATGAGGCCGCCCAAGCCGTGGCCGCTCGGGTTCGAGACTTGGGACGGGACTGCACTCTGCTGCCCTTTGATGTGTCCGACGAATCTGCCGCCAAAGAGGCCTTGGAGAACATCCTGCGGGAGCGGTGTCCCTATATTCTGGTCAACAATTCCGGCGTGAATCGCGACAGCCTGCTGTTCTGGATGTCTCGTGAGAATTGGAAGGATGTGCTCAACGTCAGCCTCGACGGCTTCTACCACGTTACCAGCCGTATCGTGGGTCTGATGATGCAGAAGAAGCGGGGACGGATCATCAACATCGTATCCACCTCCGGCCAGGCCGGCATGGCGGGGCAGGTGAATTACTCCGCCGCCAAAGCCGGTCTGATTGGGGCTACCCGGGCCTTGGCCAAAGAGGTGGCCCGCAGCGGCGTGCTGGTCAATGCCGTCTCCCCCGGCTTCGTCGAGACGGATATGACGAAGGATCTGCCGAAGCCGGAGATCCTCAAGATGATTCCGCTGCGCCGCTTCGGCACCTGCGAAGAGGTGGCGGCGGTGGTGGCTTTCCTGTGCTCGAACGATGCCTCCTATATCACCGGGCAGGTCCTGAACGTCAACGGCGGGGTCTACATGTAGAGCCTGGGACCTATCAGGGTGGTCGCGAGCGCAGCAACGAGGTGCAAATGAATCGAGTCGCCATCACGGGGGTCGGAATTATCTCCTGCCTGGGGACCGATAAAGAAACGGTGGCCCGGAGATTGTACCGCGGCGAATCAGCCGTCGAGGTGGACCCCGAACGGGCGACTCTAGGCTTTCGCAGTCCGCTGACGACTCGCATCACTGATTTCGATGCCACGCAGTATCTCAACCGGAAGGCCCGCAAGACGATGACGGAGTTTGCCGTTCAGGCCTATGCGGCGGCGGCGGCGGCAATTCGCGATGCGCACCTGGCTCCGGAGGATGTTCAAAATGAGCGCACCGGCCTGATCTTCGGCTGCGACTCCAGTTGTCTGGCGGCGGTCGAGCAGGTGGATCTGGTGCGACGGCACAAGACCACCAGCGTCATCGGCAGCGGCCACGTCTTCTGCTCCATGACCTCCAACATCACGATGAATCTGAACGCTCTGTTCCAGACGCGGGGCGCCTGCTGGACGCTCAGTGCCGCCTGTAGCAGCGGCGGCCATGCCGTCGGACAGGCGGCGGACCTGATCCACCTGGGACGACAGGATCGGGTCATTTGCGGCGGAGCCCAGGAGCTGACGTGGCAGTCGATGTGCAGCTTCGACGCCCTCGACGCGTTTTCCACCCAAGTCTCCACACCTCACCGGGCGTGTCGGCCTTTCGATGCCGACCGGGATGGGCTGGTCCCCGGCGGCGGAGCGGCGGCCCTGGTGCTGGAGCGCTACGATTTGGCGCAACGACGTCAGGCGCCGATTCTGGGCGAGATCCTGGGCTACGGTTTCTCTTCGGACGGGGCCAACGTCTCTGTTCCGAGCGAGGCGGGGTTGTTGCATGCGATGACATCGGCGCTGCAAGAGGCCCGGCTCTCGATAGCAGATGTGGACTATGTGTGTGCTCATGCCACCGGGACGCCGGCGGGGGATAGCGTGGAAGCCCGCGAGATTCACACGCTCTTCGGCGATGCCTGCCGCCCGGCAGTTGCTTCACTGAAAGGAATGGTCGGGCATGAGTTGTGGATGGCCGGGGCCGCCCAGGTGGTGTACTGCATACTGATGGCCAGCCACGGATTCACCGCAGCGAATGTTAATTTCGAGCGGCCCGACCAATACAGCGAAAAACTGCGAATCCTGACCGATCGGCTGGAGAGACCTCCTCGCCTCGTCTTGTGCAACTCCGCCGGATTCGGCGGGACCAACGCCTGCCTCGCTTTGCGGCTTCCGGCGTAAGTGAGGAATTCCCTCACCTCCGCGGTATCAATGCACCCTGACCATCATCCGCCGTATGCTTCCCTATGGCCGATTCATGGGGGATGAATAGGCTTGCCTGCCGCCTCGCTTCGTGGCGGATTCAGGGGGGGTACTATGGCTGCATCGCGATGGCCTGTACGGCCTCCGGTCGTGCTTGCCTTTGTATGGACGCTTACTGTACTGCCCGGTTGTGGCACACCTCGGCCCGATCTTGGAACCCTGACGCCGGGTACATACTTCCAAACCACACCTGTTCACTACCGTTGGTCTACTCGGACCTACCTGCTGCATACTCCGCGGGACTATCACGAGCACAAGGCCTGGCCTTTCATCTTGGCGCTCCATGGGGCTTTCGGCACCGCCAGCACGATGGAAAGGCAGTCCGGATTCAGCGAACTGGCGGATCGTGAGGGTTTTGTCGTCGCCTATCCCAATGGGATCGGCCTGTTCGGGCACCTGCAACACTGGAATGCCGGGCATTGCTGCGGACTGGCAGAAATGGACCGCGTGGACGATCTGGGATTCCTCCGGTACCTGATATGGGATGTTTCGAACCGAGTCCACATCGACCCGCAGCGGATGTATGTCGTGGGTTACTCGAATGGCGCGATGCTTGCCTATCGTTTTGCCTCCGAAAATAGCGAGTCTGTGGCGGCTGTCGGCGTGGTCGCCGGCTCCCTCGGAAGCTCGAAAGGTCGGGGCAACGGGCAGTGCTGGATAGGGCCACCGAAGGCTGCGGTGCCTTTGATTGCCATACATGGTCGAGACGATGAAACAGTCCCCTTTACGGGGGGACCCGGCCGTCACAGCGGCCAGCGGCATTATGTGTCGGCAGTCGATTCGGTGGGACTGTGGGCCCGGTATTGCCGCTGCGATCTCGCGCCGCAAGTCGGCGAGGATCTCCCCGGGGGCCGACGCACCATGACGTGGCGCGATGACCGAGACTATACCTGGGTGGTTCTTCATATTCTGGATCGTTGGAAGCATATATGGCCCGGAACCTCCGTTACGGGGCAACTGACGCCGGATCATCCGTTGCGGATGTTCGAAGCGTCCCAAGTCATCTGGGATTTCTTCTGCAGCCATGCACAGCCGCATTCCCAGAGCGGATGATGGGTTGCTCTTTGTCCAAGCGAAAATAGCCTTTGCAGCAATGGGGCTACCCGCTATACTTCTGCCTTGACAGCAAATGACAACCGGTTGGTGACCCTATGGGGAGGTGGCGTGGATGGCCTTCCTCTCCTATATGAGTACTACAGAGACGTGCTGGCGTCCCAGGATCCCGTGTATGGCGATGCCGAAATGTGACACGATCATTGTTGGCGGAGGCGTGGCGGGCTTGGCCTGTGCGCTTCTCCGCGCCCGCGGCGGCGAACACGTCCTGGTGGTGGAGCGATCTGAGCACCTGTCTCCGGCGCTGTATGGCTTCGTCCGGCGGGGAACGTACGTGGATTCCGGCTTCCGCTACGCCGGGTCCCTGGGGCCCGAGGGACTGATGCGATATTTGCTGCAGGAACTGGGGCTGGCCGACTTGTTGAGCGATGCTATTCATATCCCGGACGCGATCGATCATGTTCGATTCCTGAAGCCCGCTTTTGATTTTTCCTTCCGGCAAGGTTGGGAGTCGCTCGAGCAGGATCTATGCCATGCCTTTCCCTCCGATAGCCGGGCGGTGAGGTCATTTCTGACGCAGGTACGGTCGCTGTGGGAGCAGAGTCGAACCCTATTCATGCACAACCGCGGCAGAAACCCTGGTGTGTCCTTCCCGAGTGTGGGACGCAGTCTCCAGGAGGCACTCGATGGCTGCACCGGCGACCCCGTGCTCCACGGCCTTCTGAGTGCTCATGGGATGCTCTATGGTGCTTTCGCGAAGGAGACCTCCCTACTGTTCCATAGCCAGGTCGTGGGCTCTTACTACGAATCGGCTTGCTTAGTCCGGGGAGGGGGGCGGGTCTGGGTGGAGACCTTTGAGAAAGCGCTGGGCGACGCCGGCGTTGAATGGAAGTGCGGCCGGGAAATCTCCCACATCTGCTTGGACCACAAAGGCGGGTTTAGCGCCGTGGAGTTAGAAACGGGCGAAAGACTGCCTGCGGATCGATGTATCAGCACGATCCATCCGAAGCTGATGTTGGAGATGGTGCCGCCGAACGCGTTTTCTCCCGCCTATCGTAAGCGGGTCCGTGCGCTCGAGGAGACACCGTCGGCGGTGGTTCTGTACGGGCGGTTCCATTCGGCGAATTTCTCGGGTAATCTGTATCTCGCCAGCGAACCACGCACGATCCTGGACTGGATGCATCTGCCGGTGGAGGAACGCCCTTTGTTTGTCAGCCTTCCTCCGAGGGGGAGCGGTGCATCGGTCATTTGTCCGGCGCGCCTGGCCGACGTGCCCGGTGGCGATGTCGATCGCAGTTGCACGCGATCCGCAGACTACCAGGACTGGAAGGGGCGACTGACGGACCGACTCATGGAACGTCTGTCCTGCTATGCTCATGATCTGGTGGGCGATTTTGAGCCGCTGGATATGGCTACGCCTTTGACGTTTCGGGACCGGCTCAGCAGTCCGGAAGGCGGACTGTATGGGATCAAGCACCGGATGATGGACATGCCTCTGTTGCCCCGGACGGGGGTGAAAGGGTTGTACCTTTCCGGGCAAGCCGTTGCGGCACCCGGCGTGTTGGGAGCCTTGTGCGCCGGTTTCTTCACGGAGAGTTGTATCGTCTGATGAGCCTGCGATACCAAGAAAACCAGATTCCCTCGCGTCAGATCGTGGTTACGGGCTTGGGTGCCGTCACCCCGTTTGGCTGCGGTGTGCCCTCTATGTGGCAAGCTCTGAGAGAAGGACGGACGGCCGTGCGCCACTGTCCCATGCTGGCGGAAGTGAAAGGCCTGCGCACGACGGTTGCTGCCGAGGTTCCCGAAGTGGATGCCCAAGGGATTGACCGGAAAAAACGCCGGTATATGTCTAAGATGTCCATTTACGCCACCCTCGCGGCGCGCGAGGCAATCCAGATGGCTGGACTGACACCCGATCACTTATCGGACATTCGGACGGGTGTGTGCGTGGGCTCGACCACAGGCAGCACGTTCGAAATCGAGCACCTGTTCGGTGAAGTCCTCAAAGAGCGCAAGATGGATGGGGTGAAATCGACGCACTTCTTCAAAATTATGAACAGTTCCTGTGCGGCGAACGTTGCTCAGGCCTTGGGGATCCGCGGCCGGCTGCTAGCGCCGTCGGCGGCGTGTGCCACGGGGACCATTGCCATCGGACTGGGGGCGGAAAGCATTGCCCTGGGCAAGCAGGACGTGATGATCTGCGGAGGGGCGGATGAGCTGCACGCCTTGACGGTCGGGCTGTTTGACACGCTGGAGGCGTCGTCCCGCGCCTTCAACGAGCGGCCCGACGTGACGCCGCGACCTTTCGACCGGGACCGCGACGGGATCATCTGTGGGGAAGGGGCGGGCATCGTCGTGCTGGAAAGCTGGGAACATGCGCGCGCGAGGAATGCCCGTATCTGGGGCCAGATCAGCGGTTTCGCCGTAAGCAGTTGCCCGGAGGACATTGCCAATCCCGGGCCCGAATCCATGATGCAGTGCATGCAAACCGCCGTGGAAGAATCGGGATTCGGCAAGGACGAGATCGGCTACCTCAACGCGCATGCCACCGGGACCCTGCGCGGCGACAGCGCCGAGTGTGAGGCCGTGGAGAGCGTCTTCGGCCGCGACATCCCGGTCAGCAGCTTGAAAGGACATATGGGGCATACGATGGCTGCCTGTGGGGGACTGGAACTCATTGCCACGTTCCTGATGCTGCAGGAGGGTCTGCTGCTGCCCACCCGGAATCTGGACCACCCGGACGACACCTGCGGACGCCTGAACCTCTTGAGGAGTATCGAGCACCGACAGGTGGAAGTGGCGATATCCAACAATTTCGCCCTGGGTGGGGTCAACTCGGCCATGGTTATCAGGAGATCGATCGGTGACCGATAATGAGATCATTGAACTGGTGAATCGCAGTCTAGTGAGCGAGTTTGAGCTCGACCCCGGTGTGATGACGCCGGATGCCCTCCTGGTGGAGGGCTTGGGGTTTGACAGTCTCGACTTTGTGGATATTGTCGTCGTGTTGCAGCAGGCTTTCGGCGTCACGCTGCGAGAAGAACCGCGCGTACGCGAGGTCCGGACGCTGGGCGATCTGCATCGTCTGGTCATCGAAAAGAAACGGGAGCTGGAGGGCTCTCACGAGTAGCAAAAAATCCTGCGGGTCGCGACGAAATCGCAGGATGGTTGGAGCATGCGAGCATGGGGATGTATATCGGAGAAGCAATTCCCGCCCAGCAGCGACGGACGAAGTTCGCATCACAGACGATCTTTGTGATGAATGTCTGGGTCGTGGTGCTGATGCTCGTGGAGACGCTGGTGGCCCTGGTGATTTCTCCCGTGCTGCTGGTTCTCTGGCTGCTGGTGACGCGTTGGCCGCTGGCCAAGATCGTGCGTCATTTCATCTGGATGTATGGGCGGGTCTGGCTGTGGATCGTATCACCGTTTGTCCGCCTGAAAGTCGTGGGGGCTAACCACACGCGGCTGGCCCAACCGTGCATCTACGTGGCGAATCATCTGTCCTTCTTTGATATTTTCTTCCTGTCGGCGATGCCGGTATTCGATGTGGTCGTCTGCCTGCGGTCCTGGCCTTTCAAGCTGGCCTGGTATGCACCCTTCATGCGGTGTGCGGAATACATAGACGTGGAACGACTGCCTTGGGACCAGATCGTGCCGAAGATCGATCAGATCACGAAGAACGGCCGTTCCGTCCTGTTGTTTCCCCAGGGCCACCGCAGCCGGGACGGGCGACTCGGACGCTTCTACTCAGGAGCGTTCAAGCTGGCGGTTCAACTCCATCTTCCGATCGTGCCGGTTTGCATCAAGGGGACGGATCAGATGCTGCCTCCCGGACGCCGCTGGATGGCGCCCGCTGAGGTCCGATTGGAGTGCCTCAAGCCGATTGATCCCACGGCCTTCTCGGGTGACCTCGGGCATATTGAGTTGCGGAAACATGTTAAGGAATTGATAGGAGCTTGTCTTGTTGGAAGTCAGTCCTGATCAATTCGAGGAGAGGGGCACGCGGGTTCTCCCGGAGGTGGGACGTGCCATGCAAATAGCGTTTGCGTCTGTGGAGACGATCTCGGCGTGCACGAACCGGCTTCTGGCACAGCACGTTCAGTACTGCTATGAACATTCCCGCTTTTACCGGCAGCGATTCAACGTCGCTGGCCTGAGGCCCCAGGACATCCGATGCGTGGCGGACTTATGCCGCCTGCCCGTGACGACCAAGGCGGATCTGGCCGAGCATGGGAGCGAGCTGTTGTGTGTGCCCCAGTGCCAGGTGGTAGATATTTGTCAGACCTCCGGCACGACCGGGGCGCCCGTGGCACTGCTCCAGACGGAGCGAGACTTGCAGCGTCTTGCCTACAACGAGCAATCGTGCTTCCTGGCGGCGGGCCTAACGCCCCAAGATCGCGTCGTGATCGCGTGCGCCCTGGACCGCTGCTTCATGGCGGGATTAGCTTACTTCGAAGGGCTCCGTCGCATTGGAGCGACAGCCATTCGCGCGGGCGCCGGCAATCCCGCGATTCTCGGCGAGGCCATCCTGCTGCACCGGCCCTCCGCCATCATCGGAGTTCCTTCGATGCTGCTGGAGGCGGGCCGTCTACTGCACAAGCGCGGCATCGATGTGCCGGGGCTGGGAGTTGGTAAACTGATCTGCATCGGCGAGCCGGTGCGGGACGTGGATCTGTCCCTATCGGCGCTGGGTCAGCGCTTGCATAATGTGTGGGCAGCACAGGTGTTGGGGACGTATGCCAGCACCGAGATGGCCACCTCGTTCACCGAGTGTGCCGATGGTCGCGGGGGCGGCCATGTCCTTCCCGATCTGATCGCAGTGGAAATCCTGAACGAGTCCGGCCAGCCGGCGCCGCCGGGCGAGCCCGGCGAAGTAGTGGCAACGCCTCTGCAGGTGACGGGAATGCCTCTGCTGCGATTGAGCACGGGAGACATCGCTACTCTACTGACGGATCCCTGCCCCTGTGGTCGCAAAACGTATCGGCTCGGACCGGTTCGGGGCCGCAAGGCGCAGATGCTGAAGGTACGCGGCACAACGTTGTACCCCACGGACATCTTTGCCGCCTTGCAGAGCTTGGAGGGGGTTCGCAATTACTGCTTGGAGGTGCACCAGGATCATGAGTTGTCTGACCGCGTCCGGGTGATCATCGGGCTCGAAGAGGGGGCCTGCCTGACAGAACGCGAGATTTCCGACCGGATACGCGGGCGGGTCCGTGTGAAGCTGGAAGTTGCCCTTGCTCCGGTGGACGAAATCCGCAAACGCACCGTGGTCGAAGGCCGCCGCAAGCCCGTGCTCGTGTTTGATTATCGGGCGAAGGGAAAGGCGGATATGCCATGAAACGGCCCGAAGTAGTGCTCAGTGGCAACGACCTGACGATCGATGACATCGTGGCCGTTGGCATCGGTGATAAGACAGTGGCCTTGGATCCCGCCGCCCTGGAGCGCTGCCGGCGAAGCCGTGCGTTTCTTGAGCAGGAGGTAGCGGCTGGACGGATCATTTATGGTGTGAACACTTCGTTCGGCCCCATGTGCAACAAAATCATCGCCCAGGACAAGTTGGGTGATCTGCAGGTGAACCTGATTCGCAGCCATGCGGCGGGTTTGGGCGATCCTTTGAAATACTACATTGCGCAGGCTGTCCTGGCTGTGCGGCTCAATACGCTGGTAAAGGGCTACAGCGGTGTTCGCGTGGGATTGCTGGAACTGATCCGGGACATGATCAATGCGGGGATCGCCCCCTACATCCCGGAGTGCGGCAGTGTGGGCGCTTCCGGGGACCTCGTCCACTTGGCGCACCTGGCCCTGGCGATCATCGGAGAAGGGGCGGCCTACCACAAGGGACGACTGACAACGGCCCGGGAGGCCCTGGAGGCGGAGAATCTCAGACCTTTTCGGCTCTGTTTCAAAGAGGGCCTGGCTCTCATCAACGGCACGAGTGCCATGACTGCCTTGGCGGCCTTTGCCTTGTTCGGGGCCAGAAAACTGCTGGCCCTGAGCTGCGTGACGGTCGCCTTCGCGCTGGAGATCTTCGGCGGTATCGACGATGCTTTCGACGAGGATCTGCACCGGGTCAAACCGCATCCGGGCCAGCAGCACATCGCCGAGACGATCCGTCACCTGTACCAGGGCTCACGAAACGTCATACGGCGGCAGGACCTCCACGACCGTATTCGCCAGGGGAGGGCCGAAGGGGTTTCGTTCGAGACGGATATCAACGTCCAGGATGCCTATTCGATCCGCTGTACGCCCCAGATTTTGGCCCCGGTGCAGGAGGCCCTGGAACAAGTGACGAAGACGGTGAGCATCGAGGCCAATTCCGTCAACGACAATCCCGTGGTGATCCCTGAGGTAGAGAAGATCATTCACGGCGGTAATTTCCATGGGCAGAGCATCGCCTTCGCGATGGACTCTCTGTGCATGGCGGTGGCCGGGATGAGCACGCTCTCCGAGCGGCGGCTCAACAAATTGCTCGATAAACACCTCAACGAAGGTTTGCCGGAACTGCTGATTGCCGGAGAAGCCGGCCTGACCATGGGATTTATGGGAGCGCAGTACGTTGCCACCTCGACCACGGCCGAGAATCGACATCTGGCGAACCCCGTGGGAACGCTGTCGATCTCCTGCAACGCTTCGAACCAGGATGTGGTAAGTATGGGCACGGTGGCCGCGCGGAAGGCGTTCAAATCCGTGAGCAATGCCAAGCACATCCTGACCGTGGAGGTGCTCGCGGATTTGCAGGCGTTGTCCTTCCGCAATGCTCCCGGTCTCGGGAAGGGATGCCGCCGCATTTACGAGTTGCTCGCCCGGCACTTCAAGGTCTACGACAATGGAACGATTCTCCATGATGAACTCGTCAGGTTCCGCAAGCTGCTCTTCTCCAGTCAGCTATTCGATGATCTCCGTGTGTACTTCGAGAAAGACTGACACATGACCCTGCCCACAGACACGGAAGCCTGTATGCTGCACCGCTCGCCCATGCGACTGGTTCAGTCGTTGCTACGTGTTGAGGGTGACTATGCTGAGGTACAGACCATCTTGAACACGGGGGACGTTGGCGTGGGGCCCGACGGCACGGTGGAAGCGGCGGTCCTCCTGGAAATGGTGGCGCAGACTTATGCCGCCGCGCAGGGGTACCAGGATCGACGCTCCGGCAAGCCGGCCGATCTCGGTTATCTGGTGGGGGCCAATGACTTTCGAATCGAGCATCGCCCTTTGGCGGGGCAAACACTCCTCATCAGAATCAAATCCTCCTGCTCGTTCGGAAGTTTCTATCTTGTGGACGGACAAGTGCTTTGCGAAGGCCAGGTGGTGGCCGGCGGAACACTGAAAGTCTGGGTGCGACGGGACGCCGAGCAGCGGGCAACGTAAGCAGAGGACTCAGATGCAGGGGGGCACGGTTGACATGCACACATTATTGCGGAGCAACGATTGAGCTCGTTGGGACGGACAGGATCGAGCCTTTTGGAGCAGACCGCCCGGCGGGTCTACCAGGTCGGAGTCCGCCGGTGGCGTACGGTCACGATCAGCTTGGCAGGGCTGACCGTAATCGGTGGGCTGCTTATGGTCCGTATGCCCATGCAGGAGGATGTCGCGGCGATGCTCCCCGACAGCGATCCGGCGTTTGTGGCCGGGTATCGATTATTGGAGGCGGCGCCGTTCACGCGAAACATTCTCATCGATCTGGAGGCTCAGGACAGCGCGCAGCTCTCTCTTCTGACGGAGACGGCGGAGCGTCTGAGCGAGCGGCTCGGCCCTCCATGGATCTCCAGGGTGATCGGCAGCTTGTCCATGGAAACGGGGACCGACCTGCTGGATTGGCTATATCTGCACGCGCCGCAATTGTTCACGGAGGAGGATGCCGCCGTTCTGGCGACGAAGGTCACCTGCGAGCAGGCGACCAGGACGTTGCAGAGCAGCCTTAACGCTCTCATCGGTCCTGAAGGGACGTGGTTGAGACATTGGCTGAGCCGCGATCCGCTCGAATTTCGCAACCAGGTGTTTCGCAAGCTGGGGGCCGTGGCCGTGCTCCCGGAGGCCCGGATCGAAGGAGGGTTTCTCGTGGACCCGACGGGCCGGCACGTTCTGCTCGTGGCCGAGACGCCCGTGCCCATGGGGGACTCCCGCGCGGGCGAACAAATGCTGCGCTACGTGGAGCAGGTGATCGCGGAGGTTGTCCCGGCGGCGGTTCGCACGCACGTCGTATGTGCCCATCGGTACACGGTCGCCAACGCCGCAACCATCAAAAAAGATCTGGTCATTGTCTTTGCGGTCTCCTCTGTTGCCCTGATTGTGATTTTCGTGTTGTTGCTTCGTCACTGGAGGGCCCTGTTCGTTTTCGCGGTTCCCAGTCTGGCGGTGCTCGCGGCGGTGCTCTCGACGGCCATCATCTTCGGGGCGGTATCCGCCATCACGGTAGGATTCGGCGCCGTTTTACTTGGGATTGCCGATGACTATGGCCTGCACGTGTTCTTTGCCCTGCGCCGCAAGCAATCCGATCCTGCGGAGAGCATGGCACACTTGGCCGTGCCCGAGGCGATCTCCTGGCTGACTGCCGTGGGGATATTCGTTGTCCTGCTGGGGTCCGGGATCCCGATCCAGCGACAGTTGGCTGTGTTTTCGATTGTCGGCCTGGCCACGGCTTTGCTTCTGGCTTACCTGTGGCTGCCCCACTGGGTTATGGGGGGCGAGCACACTCACTGGATATCGCTTCCGGCCATCGATCGGCATCGCCAACTTTGGATCGTGGCCACGTGGCTGGTCTTGACGGCGGCCCTTCTGCCTGTGTGCTGTCATGTGCAATTCGATGGGGACCTTCGCAAGGTGGGTGTGACTCCGCCGGATGTGCTCGCGGATGAACGTTGCGTGCGGGATGTGTGGGGCGACCCGCGCGGCCGCGGCCTGATAGTCGTGCAGTCCGGCGATACCGAGTCCATGCTGCAAACGAACGAGCAGGTCTTTGCTCAACTGGCTCATCTCTGGGGTCCGGGCCAGTTTGTTAGTCTATCGCCATTGCTGCCCAGTCGTGCCACGCAGTCGGCTAACCTGGTGCGCTGGAAGCAGTTCTGGAAAGAGCCGGTGCGATTGGAACTGCTGCGAGAGACTCTAAAAGTTCAGGGCCGTAAGCTACATTTCACGGAAGGCACCTTCGATCCCTTTCTGCAATGGGTAGAAAAGGAGCACGCCCCCTTTGACAGCGCGGAACTGCGGCAGATTGCCGGGCCACTCCTGGAGCCGCTCTTTCTGCTGCCCTCCCGTGGCCAGGGAGTGATCAATCTGATTCCGGACAGCGAGCAGGCGACGGAGACCCTGCGTGCCTCGGGTCTGTCGCTGCCGCCGGGCGTCGAAACTGTCTCACAAAGGCGATTTGCCTCCCTCCTCCAGCGCTGCTTGGAGGGAGACTTCTGGCGGTTCCTTTTCGGGGCGCTGGGAATCGTAGTGTTTATCCTGGCTGTACTGCTTCGACGCCTGTCGCAGGTCATACTGACCCTGCTCCCCATGGTGACCGGTCTGGAGGTCATGCTGGCGATCATGGTGATCCTGGGCCTGCGCGTCAACATGTTCAATGTGGCGGCCATCGTGCTGGTCATAGGGCTGAGCATTGATTTTGGTGTCTTTGCGGTGTACCGGTCACGCGAGCAGAATCGAACACAGGACCTGGCGGTGACAACCTCCGCGCTCACTACGGTGGGTGGCTTTGGCGCGTTGTCGCTGGCCCATCATCCAGCCATGTTCTCCCTTGGCATCACCGTGGTTCTGGGGCTCATCCCCGCTCTGATTTGTGCGCTGGTCGTGGTGCCCGCGTGGCAGTACCGTGGTTCGATAGCAGGAACGGAAAAGGGGACATTCTGCTTTTTCGCTAAGCGTCAGACCCCCGAGTGAGGGGAAGCAGGAAAAAGTAGAATGTCCCCTTTTCCCAGTTGAGGTGGCGATGCGTACGTTACGAGAAGAGATCATAGCCTGCTCCCAGGGACAGGTGCGGATCCTGGAGGCAAACGAGGGCTGTGAGTTGACGTTTCGTCTCGGCGACGACTTTATCGGCTTTCGCGGGCATTTTCCAGGACATCCGATCCTCCCGGCGTTTGTCCAACTCATGATGGCAGAATGTGCGGTCCGCCTGCACAGCGTCCGCCCCTGGAACCTGCGCCGGGTCGAGCGGGGCAAGTTCCTCAAGCCGATCGGGCTCAATGAGTCGGTGACGGTCTGCTGGCAGGAGCAGCCGTGGGACAAGGGCCTGCGCTGCAGCTTCACGCTGCGCGTGGGTACCGAAACAGCAGCGGTTTTCGCCCTGGAGTTTGCCGCCGAGGAAGGCCAGCATGCGTAAACTGTATTTTCCCATCGTCAAGGATGCCCCGGCTCCCTTGTGCCTGATAGTGAAACGGCGGGTCAGGTTTGAGGAGGTGGACTCCATGGGCATTGTCTGGCACGGCTGCTACCCGAGCTATTTCGAAGACGGGCGAGTGGCTTTGGGCCGTCAGTACGGTATCAGCTATAGCGATTTCATCCGAGAGCAGATTCCCGTACCCGTGCGACAGATGCAGATCGACTATTATCGCCCCCTGAGGTTCGACGAAGAGTCTGAGGTCAAGACCATCCTCCACTGGTCGGACGCCGCGCGGATCAATTTCGAGTATGAGATTTACACCGCCCAGGGCCAACTGGTATGTACGGGCTGTACGGTGCAACTGATGTTGGATCAGAATCTCGAGGTCCTTCTTTCGCCACCACCGTTCTTCACCGCCTTTCTGGCGAAATGGAAGCAGGGGGAACTAACTTGAACGCGGTGTACGTGGTGGACATCGGGGTAACGACGGCTCTGGGACAGGGAGCCGATGCTCTTTGGGAAGCTCTACTGGCCGGACGCCCGGGACTTGCTCCCGTACAACGGTTTGCCACGGACGGTTACCTCTCGAGCATGGCCGGCTGCATCCCTGCTCTGGATGCCCAGCGTCCCGGCTCGCGCTTGGATGCACTGGTCCAGATGCTCCTGGGCGAATCCCCGGCCATCCCGGTAGACACGATGCTGATCACGGCGAGCACCAAAGCGGGGATCGATCAATTGGAGGCATCGGTACAGAAGGGGACCCCCAACGCATTCTTTCGCGTTGGGGACCCCAATCAACCCACGTCTCTGGATCGGATTCTGGGCTGCCAGGTTGCCGATTTTGTGGCCGGTCGGCTAGGCTTGAGGGGAGCCAGATACAACATCAATGCGGCGTGTGCCTCCGCCACAATTGCTCTGGCAGTGGGTGCTGCGCGTATCGAACAGGGCGAGGCCGATTCAGTCCTCATATGTGGGTTGGATCTGGTCTCGGAATTCGTCTTCTCGGGCTTTTCGGCCTTGCACGCTCTGTCATCGAGTGCCTGTCGCCCATTCGATACCGGCCGCGATGGTCTACTCCTCGGTGAGGGGGCTGCTTATCTGTTGCTGATGAGCGAGCGCTGCTGCCGGCAGGTACGACGTTATAGCCTCGGCCGCATTGCCGGCTGGGGCATTGCTTCGGACGCCCATCACATCACGGCCCCGTCGCGAACGGGGGAGGGGCTGATCCTGGCTATCCGCCAGGCGCTGGACCACGCCGGACTGGCGCCGGCCGATGTCGCGGCGGTGAACGCCCACGGCACAGGATCGGTCTACAACGATGCCATGGAACTGACTGCGTTCGCCTCGCTTTTCGATCCTTTGCCACCGTTTCATTCGATCAAGGGAGCGATCGGGCACACCATGGGTGCTTGCGGGGCGATCGAGGCGATCGTGGGACTCCGCAGCTTGGAGCATCAGTGCCTTCCCCCAACAGTAGGTCTGCGGACACCAGAGCCCGCCGGCTCGGGACGCATATCACCCCACGTGCAGCAGATTTCCGGTGACTACCTGCTGACTACAAACTCCGGCTTTGGCGGCATCAATGCGTGCCTCATTCTGCAGAGGGGCCGGCCATGAGATTCACTGTCAAGGGGATGGGATGGGTGACACCGCTTGGCATAGGCAGTGGACGACCCGGCGAGGCCCTGCAACTTGGGCTTGGACGATTGCCGGCCCTCAAGAGCAGCCAGTTCCTGCAGGCGCCGCACCCCCGCTTCGGTCGATTCGACTCTTATGCCAAGGCCGGGTTTGGAGCCATCGCCTTGGCGCTGCGGAGCGCACGACTCGACCGCTGGACGCAGAAGCGAGCCATCGGGCTGGTCGTGGGCACGCGCCTCGGTTGCCTGGAGGCGGATGGGGCCTACTTCAAGACAGCGGCCCTCCAGGGGGGGACGTTGGCCAGCCCCAACCTGTTCGCCTATACACTGCCCAGCACGATGCTCGGCGAAGCCTCCATCCAATTCGGCTTGACAGGCGCCAGCTATGTCGTGGATGATTCGGACGGGCATCTGGCCGGGATTCATGCGGCGCTCGATCTGATGCGTTGGGGTCTCTGCGAAACGGTGGTGGGTGGCTGGTGTGATGGGAATGCCAAACTCGTGAACGAGAGTGAAGAAGGGCCATGCGGAGCGGTGTTCTTCGTCCTGGCCAAGGGTGTCGAGGCGGCACCGTGGCAATGGGATGGCCGGGAGCTGCTGCAGGGGACGCAGCAGGTTGCTGATCTTTCCGGACTGGCCTGCAGGATTCTGGAGATGCCGAGAGAATGGGATGGGGACGATTCCGAACGATGAAGATGAAACTGATCTATCCTACTTGGCCCAAGCTGGCGCATCAGACGACTTTTCACCTGCCGCCTCATGGTCCAGTGGTTTTCGCGGCGACCGTGCCCCGGGACGTGGAGATCATTTTTGAAGACGATAACGTCCAGACTGTGAATTTCGACGACGAAGTGGACGTGGTAGCCATCTCCATAATGCTCACATGCCAGCTTCCGCGGGCCTTCGAGATCGCGGACAGATTCCGAGCAAATGGACGGCCCGTCATCTTCGGCGGGATCGCCGCCATGCTTCACCGCGACGAGGTGGCCGAGCATGCAGATGCTGTCTTCCTGGGGGAGACCGAGGGGCGGTTCGGCCAGGTGATCGAGGATTTCAAAGCCGGACGGCTTCGGCGTGTCTATGATTTCATGGGGGATCCTCCGCCGACCGAGTGGATCGGGCCGGCCCGCCGGGACCTTCTCCACCGGCCGCTGTACAACTATCGTGGCGTCCAGATGGTGGACCTCGTGCACGCCTCGCGTGGCTGCCGGTTCAACTGTTTTCCCTGCTGCAGCGCCTTTCTGGGCGGCAAGCAGTTTCGGCCTCGCCCGATCGACAAAGTCGTTGAGGAGTTCGAGCAGATCGAAAACAACCGGCTATTTATCGTGGACAATTCTCTGGCCCAGAACCGCGATTGGCTGGTGGCCTTGTTCACCGCGATCAAGCCGCTCAAGAAGAAGTGGGTCTCGCACCCGATTCTCTATGACAAAGAGATTGTCCGGTTGGCGGCCGAGGCCGGTTGCTGGTACGTGTACCAGGCCGTGTTCGACACCTCGGACGTGATCCGCGATCGCATTCGCATGCTCCAGGACCACGGGATCGGCGTGGAAGGCACGGTCCTGCTCGGCACGGACGATCACGACGTGGACTCTATCAAGCGTCTCGTCGATTTCCTGTGCGAGATCCGGCTGGATATCGCGGAGTTCACGATCGTGACCCCGTTTCCGCACACGCCCATTCGCGAACAGTTGGAACGGGAAGGACGAATCCCGAGCAGCAACTGGGCCGATTACACGGCCGACAAGGTGGTGTTTCGACCGAAGAAAATGTCCGTAGACGAGCTGCAGGCCATGTACGAGTATGCCTGGAAGACCTTCTACGCCGACTCGGGGTACCAACTTCGCATGGGACGGTTGCTCCAACGCGTCATGGAACGTGAGATGGAGGATGGGACGTTCCGTCGGTACGATCCGCGCGCAAAAAGGCGCTTTCAAAACAGGGAATCTGGAACCAGATGAGCCGAGTTCTTTTGATATCTTCGAATACTTGTGATGTTCCTTACCCCGTCTACCCTTTGGGCATGGCGACGGTGGCTAGCGCCCTGATGGTGGCGGGCCATCAGGTCCACCAATTTGACTGGCTGGCCGCCAACCGCGACGCCGGTCAGTTGGAACGAACCATTGGTGCATTCGGCCCAGAGGTCGTGGCGATATCGATCCGCAACATCGACCGCATCGATTCGCTGGTGGAATCCGCCGAGGCCTGGGAGCTGAAAGAGGCACGGGACGTCGTCGCTTGGGTTCGGCAGTTCACGACGGTCCCTGTTCTGGTCGGGGGGCCGGCGGTCTCGGTGATGTCCCAGGAGGTCCGGGAGTATGTGGGTGCCGACCTGGCTGTGCCGGGAGAAGGAGAACGTGCGATCGTGGAGGCGGTGACGGCGGTCACAGAGGCCCGATCCATTCCGGCCGTCTGGCCCGTCGTGCCGGAGCGACTGTGCGGGGATGGTCAATGCTCGCCCTGCTTCGATCCGGCCCTGGTGGCCTACTACTGGGACAAGAGCGGAATCATCGGCCTCCAGAGCAAACGTGGATGTCCTTACCATTGCTGCTATTGCACCTATCCGGATCTGGAGGGCGCGCAATTCCGTGCTCGTGACCTCGAGGCCGTCATTGCCGATGTGGAGCGGCTCAAGCGTGACTTTCACGTGGATACCGTGTTCTTCGTCGATTCGGTCTTCAACGATCCGCAGGGGCAGTACCTGCAATTAGCCGAGGCCCTGGCGATCCGGAACCTCGGGGTGCGCTGGGCCGCGTACATCTCCCCGCGGGGACTGACCCCGGAAGCCCTGAAGCTCTGCCGGCGTGCCGGTCTCTACGCGGCCGAGCTCGGCACCGATGCCACGACGGACACGACCCTGGAGGGCATGGGCAAACCGTTCCGATGGGCCGAGGTGGAGCAGACGAACCGCATGCTGGTGCAGACCCAGATCGCCTGTGCGCACTTTGTCATCTTTGGCGGGCCGCAGGAGACCCCGGAGACGGTCCGAGAGGGTCTCGACAATATTGCCCGTCTCGACTATTGCGTTGTCTTTGGTTTCTCCGGAGTTCGAGTGTATCCCAGAGCGCCTCTGCAACGGCGCGCTGTGGCGGAGCACCTGGTGCAGGAGACGGATTCCCTGTTCGAGCCTGTCTATTATGTCTCTCCGCTGGTGGACAAGGCTTGGATGGAGCGGCAGGTGTCGGAGTCCTGGGCGGGCCGGCGGGATCGGATCTTTCCGCCCCACGAAGGGCAGCGTGCCGCGGCGGTCCTGCGGGCCTTCGGATGGAAGGGGTTGCTTTGGGATCGCATGATTCGTTTTCCATCCAGTGTGGTCTGATGGGTGGCACAGAGGCGACCGGGTATGGATGCACGACGCGTTTTACTGATTCATCCGCTGGGCTACGATAAGCGGGCAGCAGCCCGGGACATCTCCCGCATGGCCAACCTGATGCCGCCGTTGGGTCTGGCCAGTATCGCGGCCTACCTGGAACAGTATGGCTTCTGTGCGGATCTCGTCGACTGCTTCGCCCATCCGGATTCGGATCGCATCATCGACGACTACGTGCGGCGCTATCGACCGCGCTTCGTGGGGGCGACCTGCACGACGGCAGGTTTTCTGGACGCGACGCGCATCTTTCGTCGGATCAAGGAACTCAACCCCGAGACATGCTGCCTCGCCGGCGGACCCCACGTTTCGGCTCTGCGGGAGAGGATCGTCCAGGATTATCCCGAGGTAGATTACGTGGTCGTTGGGGAGGGAGAGACTCCGCTGCGAAGTCTCATGGAAGCGGGGGGGGATCCCAAAGGCATCGCCGGACTGGTTTACCGGGACGACGGACGGGTCGTCTTCTCCGGGTTCCAGAAGGACTTGCTGGCTCTGGATACGTTGCCTCTGCCGGCGTATCACCGACTTGCAGGTTTCCCGCGGCAGTACCAATTGCCGATCTTCAATTATCGTCGCACGCCGAACACGAGCTGCATCTCCAGTCGGGGCTGTCCCTACCAGTGCAGCTACTGTGACCGCTCCGTGTTCCGGCGGACTTTCCGGTATAATTCGGCCGACTACCTTTATCGGCACCTGCACGCTTTGCGGACCCAATTCGGGATTCGGCACCTCAACTTCTACGACGACCAATTCACGTTCCACCGGGACCGCGTCCTCGCGTTTTGCCGGCGGATGATTGAGGAGCCCCTGGGAATGACCTTCAACTGCGCCGTGCGCGCGGAGCATGTGGACCCCGAGTTGCTGGCTCTGATGAAACGCGCGGGCTGCTGGATGATCAGCTTGGGGATCGAGACGGGCGACCCCGACCTGCTGGCGCAGCACCGCCAGAATGCCGACCTGGAGCTGATGAGCCGGACGGTTCGCGACATTCATAAGGCCGGGATTCGCGTCAAAGGGCTCTTCATGATCGGCCTGCCGGGAGAGACGGAGCAGAGTTTTCGCCGGACCATGGAGTACGTGTTCTCGCTGCCCATCGACGATCTCAACGTCGCCAAGTTCACGCCCTTTCCGGGCTCGCCCCTCTACGAGAACATCCACTCACTGGGCCGATTCGAGGAGAACTGGGAGAAGATGGACTGCATGAACACGGTGTTCGTGCCCCACGGCATGACCGCCGCGCAGTTGGAGAGTCTGTTCCTCGAGTTCTACAAACGCTACTATACGCGACCCAAGACCCTTTGGAACTTCGCGAGCATGGTGTGGAAGTCCCCCGACAGTTGGAAGCGGTTCCTCGCGAATGCCGGCAGCTTTCTGACATTTGCCCGCGCCAACCGTCGCATCGTGGAACGCCAGTGAGGCCCAGTGCTGTGGAACCGATCGCCGTCGTCATCCCGGTCTATAATCAGCCTGATCGTCTCCGCGAGGTCGTCCGGCGGAGTCTGGAAGTGCATCCGCGGGTCCTGGTCGTGGATGATGGCAGCGATCCGCCGGTTGCTCCTCTGGTGACGGACTTGCCGGTCGAGGTGCTTCGGCACGAGATCAACCAGGGCAAGGGGGCGGCTATTCGAACGGCCGCGCGCCGTCTGCGCGAGCAGGGGGCTACGCACATGATTACGCTGGATGCCGACGGCCAACACGATCCGGAGGACCTGCCCCAGATGATCGCGGCGATTCGCGTGCATCCGGAGGCATTGATTATCGGGGTCCGCGATTTTGATGGCGCGGCGGTGCCGGGAAGTTCCCGATTCGGCCGGGTGTTCGGCAATTTCTGGGTACGCCTCCAGACGGGCACGAGAGTGCATGACATTCAGAGCGGGTTTCGTGCCTATCCCGTGGTGGTGATCGAGGCCTCGTCGTGCCTGGCTCGTCGCTATGCTTTCGAGGTGGAGGTGGTCGTGCGCGCTTTGTGGGGCGGCGTGCCGGTACAGGAAGTGGGGGTGCGCGTCTACTATTCGCGAGCGGACCGCCGCGGCTCTCATTTCCACAAACTGTGGGACAACCTGCGGCTGACTGTCCTGAACACCCATCTGACCGTGCGGTCGCTGCTTCCCTGGCCCCATCGGCAGATCGCAGACGCAAGCCCGCAGACGTCCATCACGGTCTGGCACCCGCTCCGCTCCATCCGAGCGCTGCTGGTGGAACGGGCGACGCCACGGGAGCTGATGTTCGCCGTCGCCCTGGGCGTGTTCCTGGGGGCCGTCCCTCTGATCGCCTGCCACACGCTGGCGATCCTGGTTGCGGCGGCGGTCTTGCGGCTGAACCGTCTGGCCGCCGTGGCGGCCAGTCAGCTTTGTATGCCGCCCGTGGTGCCGGCCATCTGCATCGAAGTGGGGCATCTGCTTCGCTATGGCCACTTCCTGACGCTTGAGGGGGTGCAGGACGTGGGGAATGCTTCCTTTCTCGAATTGGGGTACATGGGCCTTCAATGCTTGTGGGACTGGTGTATCGGATCGTTGCCGGTCGGGGTGGCCCTGGCTCTGTTGTTGGGCTCGGCCACGTACGTCACGGCCCGAACATTGCAGAGGGTCCGGCATGGATTGGGTTCCCAAACGCGACGTGTCGCGTTTGGGGGCCCTTCTGAACCTTCGATGTCCGTCTCCAATGCCCGATGGGATTCGCGCAGCGTGGGCAAACGCTGGCAGTTTGCTTTCTTTGCCCTGCTGCTCCGCGTGGGCGGGCGCCGCTTGGCCTACCTGTTCATGTACGTGGTGGTCGCCTGGTATGTGCTGCTCCGCCCGTTCGTGCGGCGCCGGTACTACCTGGACCGGCGTTTTCCCGAGGTGCGAAATCCTCTGGTGCGGCTGTGGCACGACTACCGCCGAATTGAAGCTCTGGGCGAGTCGCTGATCGACCGCGGCGCCTTCGGCTTGTTGGGCCCCAAGGCCCTGCAACTGGATTTCCCCGAAGGCCCGCGTCTGCGGGAGCTGATCGATGAGGGCCGGGGCCTGATCCTTCTGAATAGTCACGTCGGATGCTGGCAGGTGGCGATGTCCGCTTTCGGCTACCTGGGTGTGCCGGCGAGCATCGTGATGCACCAAGGGGCCGCCGATATCGATCCGCGCTGGTTTCAGTCGGCAAATGGGGGCGTACCATTCTCGCTCATCGACCCGGTGCAACCGATGGGGGGAGTCCTGCAGATGATCGCCGCACTCAAGGCTAATCATGTTCTCGGCTTGATGGCGGATCGCGTCTTTGGCGACGACCCGAACACGCTGGCGGTCCCTTTTCTCGGGGCACCCGTGCATTTCCCGGTCAGTCCCTATCGCCTCGCGTCGATGCAGGGCACACCCCTCGCCGTGGTTTTCAGTTATAAGACCGGCTTCTCCAGGTACCGGATCGAACTGGCCCGCATCATCCGCGTGCCCGCCGGCCTGGGGCGTTCCAACGCGGCCTATAGTCCCTTTTTGGTGCAGTTCGTCGAGGCCCTGGAAGCCTTCGTATCCTCTCACCCCTGGCAGTTCTTCAACTTCCACGATATGTGGCAAAGCTAACTTGTCTTGTCGAGAGTCTGTGTGCCCATCGGCGGGGCAGAGGCCGGCAGGGCTAAGACCCGACCAAAGACAATTACGTCATCTCTGCCAACATTAGACGCTGATGGGCTTCATGCACCCATCGTGCTCGTGACGGCTGGACGTTCGTGCTATAAGGCCAGCCGGGAGATCCTCAGAATGCCTTGCTCAATATTCTTCCGCGCGGCCCCTTCTGTGGCCAGCCTGATTCGGGTAACGCCAGCCAGGGAATCCCCTGTCGTGGCCGTATGAGACGAGATGATTGCTTCACGCAGTACCGGCTTCCCTGTTTGGGTATTGATGAGTTCCCAGGCTGTTTCAAGACGCACGGTCAAGTTCAGCCCGATGAGCGGCTGCTCCAAGCTGAGGATATCGACCCTCAGGAGATAATTCCCGGGTTGGCCCTGCGCAATCTCAGAGAAGAGCCGGTTGCGAACGATCGCATCGGCGATGGCTTGGGCGAAGGCTTCGTTAGAGATTTGTGATGGGTCGGTCAGGGCATTGGTGGCTCGTCCGCCGCCTACCTCGACCTTGACCGAATAGGGGTGTGTCTTCTCGATTCCCAGGCTCGCTGGCGTCATCCCTGCAGACTTGGCAGGGGAGGAGCAACCCGCCAGCAGCCCGGCGACGATCCAGACTCCAATGAGGGCGGTAATTGTCCCTCTGCTGTGCCGTCTCATAGACTAACCTTTCTTCGCATTCTTGAAGATGTTGGTCAGGACTTCTTCGATCATCTCCTCGGGCGACTTTCTGGTGAAAGACGTATGGTAGGAGTTTCCGACCGCCAACGGATACTTGTTCTCACGGTCTCTGACGGTGATGGTGAGCTCGATCATGTAGTTAGTGATATCCCACATCCATTTATCCCGATAGGTGAGCACGGCATCGATGTCTTTGGGGATATGGCTTTCTTCTCCCGCCGTCGCCTCGTATCCCATCTTTGCCAAACGATCCGCCATGATCTTGTTCAGATATCTTCTATCCGGCTGAAACTTGACCACGTACACCTTCTTCACGGCGCTCAGATCCGCATCACCGATGAGTTTTGCCGTGGCCCGGTTGATCGCACAGCCCGAACCTACGGACGCAAGAAGCGCTGTCAGCACACACAAGAGGGCGAGTTTACCAGTCTGTCTCATGTTGACACTCCTTAATCCGCTGATTCTCTGGCTGGGCCTGACACAATACGAAATCCCAACCGTGTCTCTTTCACGATGCCTCCGGACCATACTCATCTCCCTTCCGCATCGGCCCCATCCTCTCGGACAGCCCGCTTGGCTTTCCGGCCGATCCGCTTTTGCGAACATGCCATTATGAATGATGATCCGACGTGGGCAAGACAAAAAGGGGCATTCTGTGAACATTTACTGCAAAATACATACAAATACGGGCTGTTCGCATGTCACGAGGACCGAAATATTCTGTTCAACGCGGCTTGGCTGTCCTGATCGTTTCTCCCTTACACCTGCTGTTCTCCCATTGCGAATCACGATCATCGCGGCGAACTCAGATCAGCACCGGCTACCTGGCTTCAGCATAGGTCAGTGCTGTCTTCGCATCCTGTCCGTCCGCGAACCCCCGGTAGAAGAACGCGCGACTGACCAGAGCCGGGTGCTCGCCCCGGGGTTCAATTCGAAAACGGTACTTGCCGCCGGGCACCGGGTTGTACCAACGTAGCTCGTATTGGCCCATGCCCTCGCTCAAGTGGCCCAGGTAGCGGACTTCCAGATCATATCCGTCATCATGGAGCGGTACGCCCTGTGCCGACAGGAGCACCCATTGATCGTTGGTTTTGGCTTCGACGCGGCACAGCGGTTGGTGGTAGCAGATGTCACCGGCGTCCACGTCCTGCCAGCGGAAAGCGACATAGTCCTCGTCCTCGGCCGTGCGTGCCCGCACGGGCGCCGGCTGCTGCAAGACCCGGCGTGAGCCGGTGCCGGCCCGGTCTTTGGGATAGAAGGTGTTTGTTTTCAGGCGGTATTTCCAACCGGGCAGCAGTTCCTGTACGCGGCCCCGGGTCACGAGATCGCGCGTCAGCAGGCCAAGCTGTGCCGTGAGGTAGGGGGTGGAGTACCGACCGTAGAGCGTATGCCCGCCCTCGTAGTTCTGGCGGGAGTATTCTTCCGGCGTGGTGGTATAGCCAAAGTAGCCGTTGGCGTTGCCGGCCACCCACACGTGCGCGACCCGGTTGTCACCGGCGCGCTCCAACTCAAGCTTCACTCGCGCCGCCATGCGGCGGCCGGATTCGGCAGTCACCTCGAACGGCAGCGGCAGAATCACCGTGTCATTCACACGAATGAGCTGGAACAGCACCGTATGGGGAAAGGTGTCTTTGGGTTCTACCAGGGGCTGCAGAAAAGAAAAGAGCAAGTGCCGCTTGTTGCCCTGACATCCGTTCGTGAAGACCCAGCGGCGCGACATCACGTTGCCCCCGTGCAGGCAGGGCACCGCCGCCAGCCAGGGCGCGCGGCGTTCGTAGGCGCCTCCCGCCACAGGATTGCCCACCGCCGCGTCGTGGCACAGCGTGACGTCTTCCGCCGTGTTGTGTTCACGTATATTGAGTTCGCGCACCGCCGAGCTCACGGTCACCTCGTCCGTGAGCGTCTCGCCCAACGCTTCGAACAGACCGATGGCCTCGCGGCCTATAGCCTGCCCCAGCGCCCGCGCCTCCTTCCAGTTCACCGGGAACTGGCCAAACAGGTTGTCCCCCCGGTCCGGCAATGCCGGGGCCATGTCCCCCTGCGTGCCGTTGGTCAGCGCGTGTACGACCGCCCAGGGCGTTTCGTACTTCCGTTGCATCGCCCATTCCAGGTCCTTCTGCGCGTACGCGAACACGTCCGCGTTGTACACCCGCACCGGCGGGGTTATCGCCGTGGCGTGTACCGAGAAACTGGAGAACGCCGCCAGCGGCTTATAACGCCCCTGATCGTCGCGCACGTCTACGCGCGCCATGTACAACGCCGGATTCACAGCTCGAAAGACCGCCTCTGGATTATCCCAGTCCATGTCCCTCATGTTTTCGTTGAGGACGTAGGCACTCAGGGACCGGTTGCGGTTATGGCCGTAGATGTCCTTTCGCCCCGTGGCGACGCGGGCCGGACGACGCGTCTCGTGGGCCTCCAGAATACCCTGTGCGATGCGCTGTGCGGCAAATTCCAGGAAGCGGGGCTCCAGCCCCGCACCGCTGGACGTATGCCTGTTATAGAAATCGTTGTCGAAGAAGTTGACGGGCGCCGAATGGCTGTGCGTTGCCGTTATGGCGATGTCCCCAGGCTTGAGCTGGGTCTTCTCCGCCACGGCCGCCGCCACCTCGTGGTGCAGCAAAAGCGAGGCCGCCGTCAGATCGGTCTGCACGAGAGCGATGGAGTCTCCCTTGCCGTCGTTCAGGTACACGATCCGGGCCTTCAGACGCGTGCGGAAACCGAGGCCTCGATTGGCCAGCATGGAATATCCCCCCATCGGCATGCCGGGGGGCGGCGTGATATCGATGGAGACGGCGCCGGCCGTGGGCGTGCCTGTTGCCGCCGGAGTTGCGACCTGGGGCTGTCGGACAGTGATTTCCAGAGTGCGCGCGCACCCGGCGAAAATGAGAACGGCCACCGGCAGAACGAGCATACGCATTGTCGTGCTCCTTTCCGAGGTTCTCGGGCACACCACCACGCACCGTACTGACGTGTCCCCCGGTTGTCAAGAACCGTATGTCCGTGTTTCTGACGTTGACATGCTCTTCGGTGCTGCGTATGCTCAATTCCACGCCTCCTCGTGTAGCTGGTTGGGGATCTATGGGTGATCATGGACAGACTTGTGGATGGTTGACGCTAGCGATTCTGAGTTCTTCGTTCCTGGCGGGTTGTGCCGGAAACCGGCCTGTGAACGCTCTGCCGATACGAATCGGCCTGCTGGCGGACTCCCAGATCACCTCTGAGGACAGTACGCCGGATTGTCTGTACCGCAGCAGATCCCTGGATAAGAGGATTGGATGTGCTATTCGTCCTCCCGCACTCGAACACCTCGCGGCCCAGATGTTGCAGATCGCACTCGGCCGGTTCCCATCGGACACTGACGTCATTCTATATCTGGGCGACGGCGCCAATAGTGGCGGCGAGAACGAGCTAGGGACCTTGTTCGCCGTGCTGGAGGAGCATCGAAGAACGAGCAAGATCCCCATCTTCATGGTCATAGGCAATCATGATTACCTGGGCGCCGGCAGCACGTCGGACCCATTGATGAGATTCCTCCTGTTGAACCGTCTTCGGCCGGAGGAAGTGCCGCCTCTGCCCGCGACATATAACCGTTCCCTGTCAAAATACGACGTGCTCAGAAGGATTAGTGAGTTCAACCGCGCCAATAGTGACTTGCCGGCGAATACGGTGTTCCGCTATGCCGACAACGGGGACACCCTGGACCCCAACCTGGATCATGGCAGCGGCCTGTATCTTGCCGGCCGCCTGGTCTGCCCCAAGGACGGGGACAAAGCAGTGGAAATCCTCCTGGCGGATACCTCGGACTACGTTGACACGTCGATCAAGCCGGAAGTAACCGTATTGGACCCGTTTATTCCCCGATGGGATCTCTACGGCATGCAAGGATCGGTATCGTCCCGGGAGCGTGAAGGCACGCCCGGCCGCCAAAGGCTGTCCCAGATCACGTATCTCCGGGATAGTCCTGCCGGCCCACCTCCCGAGTTCCGGTTCATTGCTTCGCATTACCCACCCGGCAACCTGGACCGAAACCGTAACGACATCCCAACCAGTTGGCACTTTGAACTCCTGAACATGCTGCACGGCGTCTGGGAGACGATCGAGAGCGCGTTTTTCGGAAGCCCGTATGCGAATCAGAAGCTCCAACACTGGCGGGTCGAGGGAAGAGCGAACTACTGGCTGTCGGGCCACACGCATCGCACGACCATGCTGCACCCGGGCCAGGGCCAGGCGCACGTCGGTGGCCTTGCATGGCTGGTGACAGGCGCTCCCTTTCACAACATCAACGTCGGTTCCACCACGGATTACCGGGCGCACATCGCGGTGGTGGAGCCGTTCTCGAAACAGGAGGCCCAAAACGACGATCACATCAAGAAGGTCGATCCCTACGTTCAATTTCGCGAAATTCCTCTATTTGACCACGAAGAGCCTCCTCAGAGACAATACCTTCAGCGGGTGCTCGGCGACATCGAGGCGTATGGACGCGAAAACAGGAACACGGCCCATTGCATCGGATATGAGAGTGATGCTCAATTCGGCATGTCCCTCCTGGGACTGAACAAGGACTATCAGGATGACCACTGGACGGCGGCCGCCACGGAGGAATGTTGCCGGCGTCTGGATCATTTCATCGATACAGTGCTCTCCCGGCATCCCGGCGACGAGCGCGCAGATATCGTACGGTGCCTGGCCTTCATCGCCAGCGCCTCCGAGGCCGGCACCGGCGGCGGCCGCAACGGATTCGACCCGGACCGCTGCCGCGTCCCCTGAATCGGCCTACCGTTTGCTCATTTCTCGGCGGGACGCGGGCGCGCGAAATATACGGCGACATGACGAGTCATGCCGACCCCGCCGGAGGTGTTGGCGCGTCGGCTGGCGTAGGACTCCTTCGCCGTGGGATCCAGCGTATCGCAGAACAGAATGATCTCGGCCCCCTGACTCTCGCTCCGCCGGTGAATCTCCTTGTGGCGCGAGAAGGCACTGACGAACTCGGACCGGCCGATCACCACGTATCCCTCGGCCTGGAACTCCTTGGTTCGGGTTTCTAAGGCCTCCGGCGTGACACGCTCCGCGACGAAACTCGTGGGACGTTCCGTGGGCTTCAACCCACCCACGGCCTTTTGGTAGTACACCGGGTAAGGATTGTGGGTACAGCCGCCACAGCAGAACAATAGCATCAGGATAATAGTTCGTCTCATGTGTTTTCCCCTCTATTTCACGACTGCCAATCAAATGACCATCCACACAACAACCTTTGCAGGGATCCGCATTCACCTGCGTGTTTGCCGCCAACCATCGTGATTGTACCGTTGTCGTCACCGGCCACCAACAGAATTTCCATCCAATTGGCCCTGCAGGCGTTGTCTATCGCCTCGAATGCACTTCTTCTCTCTGCGAGCGCGTGCGATCAAGGTGCGCCTGTCAAGTGGGGATGGGCTGTGTTTGTCAAGGGGGCATGGGACCTCCTCGTGGCGGCTGGATTCGGTGCGAAGGCCCTTTGAAAAGACAGCATGTGTGAAACAGGGGTGACAGACACCACCCAGTTCTGCAGCAAAGCTCGATTCACGAAGGTCTCCTTTGCGTGCCTTGTTCCTCCGTAAAGTCATCCACTATGTGAGTCCCATGGCCGTTGGCGTTGCAGGCCTCGGTGGTCTGTAGTCAGTTCGTATGCGGCTGGCCCCTGGCGCTTCCTCTCCGAACACGGCGACACAGGTGTAGCGGCGGGGCAGAAGATCGCAACAGGTGAGAAATATTTGTCGCTGTAAGTGCGCGTTCGCGCGCCACTTATATCAATCCGCAAGATTCTCTCCAAAAAATACTTGCGCTCTCCACAGATTCGCGCTAACCTGGACGCTGGTTCATTGTCGATTGTGAAAGGAGAAAATGATGAGTCTGACAATGCGAAAAGTAGTTGTGTTGGGATTGATTGGGGTGATCTTTCTCGCGGCCAATATCCTCGTGGTGGCGAATTGGATTGCCAAAGCCGGAATCGCAGAAAAGGCCGGTTGGCTACGCCAGGAATTCCTTACAGGTACGGCCATCGCAGTGATCGTTACACTGCTCATCCTGTTGGTGAATCCCAGAAGTGCGAACAGCAGCAGGGGGATTGGCTCTGTGCGAAGATGTCCCGTCTGTGACAAAGGGCTGGCTGGCAATCCCAACTATTGCGGGGACTGCGGCAGCAAGGTATGATTTCGACTGTCATTAAATTGTCCTATATTTTGCGCACGTCATGCGCAAGATGCGCAACATGCAGATTTGAGATTACCTTAGGCGTGATAAGGAGTTAGCTGTAAGTGTAGCCAGGGCAAGAAGTTGCGATTTTAGCCCCAATACAGCCCATAACCCGGAGGTCGGAGGTTCGAATCCTCCCCCCGCTATTCGTAAGTCAAGCAGGCATAGCCACTTAGGTGTGCCTGCTTTTTTGTTGGTGACATGCGTGTAGACAAAATGTAGACATGCCCGTTTGTCATCGACCCGTTAGGCACCTCTCATCAGCACAAAGACAACCTCCGTTATAGTGGTCTTAGGACAGAAAGGACGGTTGTCATGGCTCACCTGTACAAACGCCGCAACAAGTACTGGATCTGCTACTATGTCAAGGGGCAGAAGATCCAGGAATCCCTGCACACCGACAACGAGCGTATCGCACGTGAGAAGAAACGGAAGATCGAGTATGACCTATCGATCGGCAGACCAAGAAGCAGTTCTTCGTCGATCGGACGTCCCGCTATCCAGGGCTGTCAGAGGGCCCAGAGAGCATTGAAGACGCGGTGCCGGCAGGCAAGAGTATTGATGAGGCGATGGTGTCGCTGGAAGCCGATCGGGAGCGGTTCGAGTTCTTCAAGCGGTACGACCTGATAGACGCCGGGCGGTATTGGCTCAATCGGGAGCTGAAGCGATGCTTTGTCGAAGAGGGCCGGGTGGTTGTCATGGACTCAGGAGGGTGAGGCACATGACTGAGGATTCATGGGGGCTGCTGTGGGCAGCGATCGCCAGCTTGCGTTGCTCCTATTGGACCAGTGGCGCCGGGAAATCGAGAGGGCCATCGAGCAGGTCAAGAGGCCCGTGACCCGGACGGGACTTGACTCTTGGTTCAGAAGACGGTGGTACATAGCCCAGGCAAGACGTAGGAAATGTGATTGTCGGCTTGCCAAGTCTTGGGCAAACCGACGCTAGATCGGTGGCCGGAAGGTGGAAGAATGAGAACAGAACAGGAGACCAGAACTGATTGGTTGCCCGTGGTGGAGTTCAATGGCGTCGAGTACGTCGTCGATGTCGAGAACCGGCGGTTCGGACAGTTCAATGATCCCGACTGCGGCGTCCAGTTCCATTCGGACCAAGGCCGGGAGATGGCGAGGGCCATGATCGGCCAGAAATGGCGGGCGTTCACGCCGAGGGATTTGTGGGAGAACCAAGACGAGCAGGTGGTCTGAATGGGAGACGCCGTGTCGCTCCGTCTCAGATCCAATCGCTGAAGCAGCCCCCGGCGGCCCGATGGGCTTGACATGGGGGGTAAACGGACTGGTTGAACATTGCGCCCCAGAGACTCGACTGGCTTCCCAGGCTTGCGTATGCGGTTCGCGTGGTTAATGGTGGTTAATGGGAGGCGGCTCACAAGGAGGCGAAACCGGCAGGGACCCACGGAATGTGAATCCGTAGGTAGGGTGAGGGGGAGGCAGACGAACGGATAATGAATCCGTTCGTCTCTGATAATCCGTGTGTCGCTGGTTCAGGATACGTTCTTCCTTCACCTGCTGTTCCTTCAGAACCCTGATGTGAAGGGCGGAGGGAAAGTGCGGCGGGTGGCGGGGCGGAGTAAAACTGCGGCACCCCCAGAAGGATTCTGCGAGAATGCGTGGTCGTTCACGGCGTTGAAGGCCGTGGAGATCAGGCGGGTCTCAGCAGAAAGGAAAGGGAGTGTATTGCAGCATGGAACAGTGGTTGGACATTCGCAGAAGAGTGCTCCGCGAGGGGGTCAGCAAGCGTCAGATTCTGCGGGAGACGGGGATGCATTGGACGACGCTGGAGAAGATCCTCGCGCAGTCGTCGCCGCCGGGTTATCGGCGAAGTCAGCGTCCCAAGAGGCCCAAGATCGACCCGTATGTGGATCGGATTCGCCAGATCCTGGAGCAGGACCAGCACGTCCACAGGAAGCAGCGTCACACCGCCAAGCGGATCTGGGAACGTCTGCAAGAGGAGGGCTTCCCGGGCGGCTACACGATCGTCAAGGATGTCATTCGGGAGATTCGGCGGACCGGCAAGGAGGTGTTCCTGCCCTTGGATCATCCGCCGGGCGAAGCGCAGGTGGACTTCGGGCACGCCCTGGTGAAGATGGGCGGGGTGCTGCGGAAGATTTGTTTCTTCGTGATGACGCTGCCGTATTCGGACGCGTTCTTCGTGCGGGCGTATGAGCGGGAGTGCACCGAGACGTTCTGGGACGGGCATGTTCGCGCTTTTGCCTTCTTTGGCGGTGTTCCTCGCCGGATCGCGTACGACAACAGCAAGATCGCCATCGTCAAGATCATCGGTCCGCGGCTGCGGGAGTTGACGGCGGGGTTCCTGCCGTTGGTCAGTCACTACCTGTTCGGCTATCACTTTTGCCTGGTGCGGCGGGCGAATGAGAAGGGCGTGGTCGAGGGCCTGGTGCGATACAGCCGCCAGAACTTCCTGGTGCCGGTGCCGCAGGTGCGGGACTTTGACGATCTGAACGCCTACCTGCTGACGAGGTGCCGGGAGGACCTGCAGCGGCGGGTTCGGGGTCAGACACGGATCAAGGAGCAGTTGCTGGGGGAAGAACAGTTGTCCTTCCTGCCCCTGCCCTTTGCGCCGTTCGAGGCCTGTCGGGTCCAGCCGGCGCAGGTCAACAGCGAGTTGCTGGTTCGCTTTGACGACAACGACTACTCCGTGCCGATGGCTTACGCCTACCACGAGGTGACGGTCAAGGGCTATCTCGATCACGTGAAGATCTGCCGGTTGCACGAAGTGATTGCGGTCCACCCGCGGTGCTGGGGCAAGGAACAGCAGTTCTTCGATCCGCTGCACTACCTGCCGCTGCTGGAGCGCAAACCCCATTCGCTGGGTTTTGCCAAGCCATTCGGGGGCTGGCGCCTGCCTGGTTGCTTTGGAGTGCTGCGGGACCGCATGGAAGCCCACCTGAAGCACGGGACCCGGGAATACATCCAGGTGCTGCGTCTGCTGGAGACGCACCGAATGGCGGATGTGACGGCGGCGGTGGAGAAGGCCCTGCGTCATCATGTACACACAAAAGACGGTCTGACGCAATTCCTGCCGGACGGTCCCTCGTGGCGTCAGACGACCTTCGACCTGGCCGGCCGGCCGCACCTGCGTCTGGTCCAGGTCGCGTCGGCGGACCTGGGGGCCTACACCCGTCTGCTGGGAACGGGAGGTCGAGTATGACTCAGAACAAGTCGCACCTGCTGCTGGCGCACTACTTGAAGCAATTGAAGCTGCCCACGATCCTGCGGGAGTATGCGGCCATGGTGACCGCGTGCACCCAGGACCGCTGTGACTACGTCAGCTTCCTGCTGCGGCTGGTGGAGCGGGAGGCCCTGGACCGCGAGCAGCGCGCGGCCGAGCGTCGGATCAAGAACGCGCGGTTCCCGCTGCTCAAGACCCTGGATACGTTCGACTTCACCGGGCAGCCGTCGATCCCCGAGAAGCTCGTCCGCGAACTGATGGTGGGCGAGTATGCGGATCGTCATGAGAACGTGTTGCTCGTCGGCAGCTCGGGCACAGGGAAGACCCATCTGGCGAGTGCCCTGGGGTTTGCCGGATGTATGCAGGGCCGCCACGTGCGCTTCTTCACCGTCAAGGCCCTGGTCACCCATTTGGTCGAGATGACCGAGCAGAGACAGTTGGAGCGAACCCTGCGTCAATTGGAGCGTCAGGACATCCTGATCCTGGACGAGTTGGGCTATGTGCCATTCTCCAAGACGGGAGCGGAGCTGCTCTTCGAGGTGGTCAGCCGCGCGTATGAACGTCTGAGCCTGATTGTGACGACGAACCTGCCGTTCGAATCCTGGACCGAGGTCTTCGGCTCGGAGCGGCTGACCGGGGCCTTGCTGGACCGCTTGACCCATCGGGTGCATATCCTGGAGGCCAACGGTCCCAGCTACCGGCTGCGGGAATCCCAGCACCGCCTCCATCCAGGGGGCTCCCAGCCCGACAAGAGGGCTCCAACCGACCCGGAAGAATCGGGGCCGGAAGACGTGTCGAAAAAGTGAATAGGAAACAATTGACACCCCGTATCGGGCGGGGTACATAGGGCCCGGGTGCCGCAGTTTTGGTCCGCCACCCGCCGCACTTTCCCTCCGCCCTTCACAGTAGTCTATAGGCGGTAGTCAGTTGTCGGTGCGAGAGCAGCGAACCGAAAGTCAAAACGGACTACCGGCCACTGACTACCGACAACTGGAGACTGAACGATGACGACTTTGTGGCAGGACGTTCGTTTCGCCGGACGGATGCTGAAGAAGTCGCCCGGATTCACGGCGATTGCTCTCGTTACCCTGGCCATCGGCATCGGGGCCAACACGATCATGTTCAGCGTCTCCGATATGATACTGCTTGCTCACGCGGGGGGTGTGAAAGACCCGGAACAGTTGGCGTATTGCGCGATTCGGGGCGTCGATGATTCCTCCTTTCGCTATTCGGAGTATCTCGCCCTCCGCGACAGCGGCTTGGCCTTCCGCGATGCCATGGCCCAGATCACTCTCCATGATCGGGGGACTCTCGTTCGCGGGGACTCAGCCTGGCGCCTGTGGATGACCTACGTTTCGGCGAACTTCTTCTCCGTTCTGGGGGCCACGCCCATCCAAGGACGGGAGTTCCTGCCCGAGGAAGAGCGGCCCGGCAGTGCTCCCGTCGCGGTCCTGAGTTATCGCGGCTGGCAGCGACTGGGCGGCGATCCGAAACTCGTCGGTGAGTTCGTAAGCATCAACGGCACAGCTTGTCAAGTCGTCGGTGTGGCGCCGGAGGGCTTTAACGGCGTCTCGCTTAGTGGTTATGACCTTTGGCTGCCGCTGGGGAGTCTCCGGACGGTACACGATCATTACCGGTCCCGCCTGGAAAAGGAGCCGTCGTTCTATGTCATCGGGCGACTCAAGCCCGACGTGACCATGCCGGTCGCGCAGGCACAACTGCAGGCTCTGGTCCCGCGTTTCAAAGAGGAATCGCCCGCGGAATGGGCGGACCGCTCCTCGGTCTACCTCCGCCCACCCGGCCGGGAGATGATCTCCGGCAGCTATGAACTGGACCGCGGGCTGGTTGTCATCAGCCTGGTCCTGCTGACGCCGGCCGCCATCATTCTGGTGATCGCCTGCTTGAATCTCGCGAACATGCTGATCGTCCAAGGGGCCTCGCGTCACCGCGAGATGGCCGTCCGCATGGCTCTCGGCGGGGGGCGCTGGCGGATTGTCCGGCAGTTGCTCGTCGAGTCCGGGCTGCTGGGAGTCCTGGGAGGTGTCCTGGGCGTTCTGGTGGCGTTCTGTGGCTTGCGGATTCTCAATGCCTGCATCGCAGCCGTTCCGGATGAGGCGACCGCTCTACGACTCGCTTTGAATGTCCGCGTCCTCGCGGCCACGCTGGGCTTGTGTCTGGTCGCCGCACTGCTGTTCGGTTTGAGACCCGCGTTATTGCTATCTAAACGCGACATTGCCGGCGAGATGAAGGCCTCCGGCGGCAGCGTACTGGGATCCGTCCGGCGCAAGCGGGGTAGTCTCTCCGTGACCGGCCAGATCGCCTTGGGCGTGGCTCTGGTGCTCTGTGCGACGCTGCTGACGCGCAGCGCTCTGCAAAAGGCGCGGCCGGACCCGCGTTTCCCCCTGCAGGACAAGCTGGTCATTCAGATCGACCCGGAATCGGGTGGATACAGCCGGGTCCAGAGCCGCCAGGCGTGCGAGGCCTTGATGGATCATCTGGCGGCCTTGCCGGAGGTCAAGGCACTGGGGAGAGCGACCCGATTGTTCTTCGGGGGCGGCTGGGCGGTATCCGTTGGCGAGTACCGGCCGGGGGACGGCGAGAGCAGGTCGAGCAAGACTCTGGCACGCGAGGCCTCCTTCCTCGGCATCGGCCGCGATTACTTTGAGGCCATGGAGATCCCGCTGCTGCAGGGGCGGCTCTTCGATCCGCTGGACTACGTCCCGGACGCCGAGAAGGTCGTGATCATCGACGAGAGCCTGGCGCGCAAGCTCCGCCCGGACGGCAACGCCCTCGGCTGTCTGATCCGATGGAGTTTTCTCGCCGACCGTTCCGATCCTTACCGCGTGGTCGGAATCGTCGCTCATCTGCCGGGTATCGAAAACCGGGAGGTCCGCGCCCAGATGTACATGCCCATCGAACCGAACGGATTGGCCCCGTACCTGTATCTGCATGTCGCGAACAAGGATTCCGCAGACCTCCTGCAACAACGGATCTCCGCGGAGATTCGGCGGTTCGATCCCCGCATGCCGGTCCTTTCCGTGGCAACTCTGGCGCAGAAACGCTATGGGGATGCCTCCGTATTCCGCGCGAGACTCGGCGCCCGCCTGGGACTGGCAGCCGGAACGACCGCGTTGTTCCTGGCGGCGCTGGGCATCTACGCGATCAAGGCCTACATGGTCGCCGCGCGCACGTCGGAAAGCGGTATCCGCCAGGCCTTGGGGGCGACACGCGGGAATATCATGGGCATGGTCCTGCGGGAGGGCTTGGTGCTGACGATGG
>CAYHAJ010000013.1:0-6584 GCA_964354535.1 uncultured Pirellulales bacterium | reverse complement strand
GGACGGCATGGCAGACTTGCAGGAAGAGGGCCAGCCGGTCTTTCGTGCTCAGGCCGTTCTTGTCGCAGTATTCGGTGATCGAGACCCCGGTAACCAGCTCCATGGCGAAGTAGGGCCGGCCCGTTTCTGTGGCTCCGGCGTCGAGGACCTTGGCGATACTGGGATGGTCCATCAGGGCCAGGGCCTGCCGTTCGGCCTCGAATCGGGCGATGACCTGGCGGGTATCCATCCCCAGTTTGATGATCTTGAGGGCCACCTTGCGGCGGATAGGCTCAGTCTGCTCGGCCATATAGACCACCGCCATACCCCCTTCGCCGATCTTCTCCAGGAGCTTGTAGCGCCCGATCACGGTCCCTGGACCCTCCGCCACTGGGGGCTCATCCAGGACAGTATTCGGGCCCAGTACTGGGGTCTCAAGGAAATCGCCGGCCCGGTCGTAGGCCCTCAGCAACGCCTCCACGCGCGAGAGGAGTTGCGTGTCATATCCGCACGCGTCCTTGACAAACGCCGTCCTTTCGTTGGAGGCGACGTGCGTCAAAGCTGCCTTGAAGATCTTCTCTTCGTCTTTATGCTCAACAGCCATACGTCTTCTCTTTTCTCATCCTTCCGCTATACAATGCGTAATCGGAGGTTGGCTTCCCCGGACAAAGCTCCCAAAAAGTTGAGAAGGTCGAGGACTCCTCCATGAGATTGAACGCCACACGGGACAAGACATGGGGGACTGTGGTAGCCCAGAAGCTCCGTGGGTGCTGGAATCCCCCCAAAGCCGATCCCGAAGTCTGACTCAGTACCTACGGTTCGCGGAGAGGGCTTTCACGGGCACGCCGGGTCCGTGTCTTTCCCCATCTCCAAGCGCAGCCATGCACGGGTGTAGGCCCAGTAGTCCTCCGCCGTGGAAGAGGAAATGCCCAGGGCCTTTGCTGCTTGCTCACCGGTGAGACCAGCAAAGAAGCGAAGCCTCACCAGGTCGGCCTTGATCTGGTCCTTCTCTGCGAGCCTTTGCAGGGCCTCGTCCAATGCCAGCAACTCTTCAGCAGGGATACTCGTCTCCACCAACAAGGCTGCGTCGTCCAGAGAGACCTTGTGGCTGTCCCCGCCCCGCTTGATACTTCTCTTGCGCCTCGCATTGTCGATAAGGATCCGTCGCATCGCTTCCGCCGCCGCGGCGAAGAAGTGACCACGGTTCTCCCAGCTTCGAGATTCATCCCCAACCAACCGGAGATACGCCTCGTGAACCAGGGCAGTTGCCTGCAGGGTCTGGCCGGGACCTTCATGGGACAATTTCTGGGCGGCGAGAAGGCGGAGTTCCTCATACACCGCGGGCAAGAGTTCGTCCGTGGCGTTTGCGTCGCCCCGCTCGATCGCGTTCAGTATGCGAGTGACGTCACTCATGACGGCCCCGGGTTCTCTGTTCCACCGCCCTATTGTCGAGAATCTGCACGCGCTTTTCAAGTGTCATCGCTGTTTTCGCACGCGGGAGATGGCTGCAGAGACATCCGAACGCGTCAGGCCGGCGGCTCGGGCCTGCTTCTTCGCTTTCCGCACGAGGCGGTCGAAATCGCCCAGGGAGAGTGGCCGGACCATCTTCAGGATGACGACGTCATCCTCACCCAGGACGATGAACTGGCGGCCCGCATCGAGCATCCACATGGGCTAAAGCCCATCCTACAGTTCATCCCGCATCGGCGTTCATCCGCGTTCATCTGCGGTTGGAGAACAGTAGTCAGTAGCCGGTAGTCGGTTGTCGGTAAGACAGGGATCAGAGGCCAGCAGGTGGCCGGCCTTTGTCTCCCGTCCTCCAGCTTCCGGCGTTCGCGTGGTTCGCGATTGCGACGATTCGGTAGTCGGTAGCCGCCTGTTGGTGAGAGAGAGGGATCAGTGTACAGATTTTCGCTGATTCGAAGGGAATAATCGGCGTTAATCGGCGAAATCGGCGGATTTGCGATATTTTTCGTTTATTTGGATTTATTTTGTAGACAGTGAGAGGGGCGGCCGGTAGGATGGCTGTTTAGTAAAGGAGTATACTTTTATCCCTCGGAGTTTTACCCCTTAGGCAGTAACAGAGGGAATAGTCTATAGGCCCGCAGGGGTCTAAGGAGAAGAACCAGTGGCAACAGGTACAGTGAAATGGTTTAACGCGGACAAGGGCTTCGGCTTCATCGCCCCGGATGACGGCGGCAACGATCTGTTCGTGCATCATTCCGAGATTCGCACCGAGGGGTACGCGTCGCTCGACGAGGGTCAGAAGGTCGAGTTCTCGGTGGGACAAGGCAAGAAAGGCCCGTGCGCAACCGGCGTCCGGCCCTGCTGAGGCACCACACCACGCGGTAACATCAAAAGGCTCCGCCCACCGGCGGGGCCTTTTCTTATGCGCAGCCCCGCACCCAAGAGCGGTCGCCGAGGGGACAAGCCTGCCGCAAGGCGGCTCCCGATGGGCCGTAGTCGGCAGTCAGTCGCCGGTTGTAAGACGGCGTTCGAAGCGAAAGGCCGGGGTCACGGCGTCAGCCTTCTGCAGGCGTCGACGAAGGTGATCGCTTGTTCCAGGAGTTGTGCGGCTGGCCGGCCGGTCGATCTTCAACGATGGCTTCATAGTCGGCCTGCTGGCGACGTTCGAAGGCCGCTCTGAGGTCCCGATAGAGACGTTCCTCCCCCAGCAGAACGCGGGCATTCTCAGCACATTCCGCCGCTTGCTCGAAGTAGGTCACGAAGACCTTCAAATCCTCGATGTGGGCTCCCCAAACGCGATCCGTCGCGTTTGGGGTCCCTGTCCACCTTGCCGTCGCCCCAGCCCCGCCGCACACGCGGCGCTAAGGAACTCGCGGCCCGATGTCGCAGCGTGTCTTGTTCGTGGCCCAGTCGTCGATCAGCCTTCGCAGGGTACGCATCACGCACCGGGTCCCCTCATGGCGCTACGGCCCGGCTGTAGATGCGGACGTCGTCGATCAGGCCGGTCCAATAGGTGCCCGCGACTGTGCCGGTGCCAATCATGAGCCCGCCACCCGAGATGGTCATCCCGGCCTGCACATCGCGGGCCACTTCCTTCCCGTCGGCGTAGAGCAGGCGATTGCTGCCGTCCCAAACCAAGCCGATCCGATGCCACTGGCCGTCGGCAATCACCACCTTCGAGACCAGAGGGACCGAACCGCGGCTGGGGCTCTTCAGTTCCGTCGCCAGGCAGCCATCCACAGGACTGAGGTAGAGCCACTTGGCCCCATTCGCATGATACAGCACCACTTGGCCCGGCGCTCCGCCTTTGACCCACGCCATGACGCTGAGCGCCCCTTGATTCGGATCGGACACGGACGACGCAATGATCACATCGTCTTTGCCGTCCAATTGCAGGGCGCCGCCCACCTTGCCACCCGCGGGTTGCCAGACCGGGTTGCCCACGACCACTCCGTCATTCGTGCCGACGCTATCGTGAGCGATTGAGCCTTCCTTCTCATCGAAGGCCCAGTGAGCCAGCAGCGTCGGATCGACCAGTTTCTTCCCCATATACTCGGAGAGCACAGCCAGATCGTTCGCATCCACAACGCCATCGCCCCAGGCAAATGGGCCGATGTCGCACAGGGGATGGTTCTCACTCCAGTGGGCCTTTAGGATACCCTGGTCTTTCTCATCGACTGTGCCATCACCATTAAGGTCAACGACAGCGATAGTCGGTGCCTGCCAGTTCTCCCAACTGCCGGCGGAATACGTGGCGAAATAGAGCGTTGAACCATCCGCCGAGATACGTGGCATGGAGTCATGTGCAGAACCATTCACCGGAGTTCCAATGTTCACCGGTGCCTGCCACGCACCCGCACGACTCGCTCGTCTCGTCATCCAGATGTCTGACCCGCCGAGTCCTCCGGGGCGAACTGGACCGTCATAGATGCCAGAGAAGAAGAGCATAAGGCCATCTGGCGAAAGGCACGCATCAGAGTCAGCGTATGCGCTGTTTACGACCGGCCCAAGGTTCGCAGCGTCTGACCACGAATCGTTCTGGGTTAGACGCGTTGTGACGTAGATGTCGGCATCACCATATCCACCGGGACGCCACGACTGGAAGTAGAGTTCCAGGCCATCCGCTGATATCCAGGGGCAGGCGTCGCTGGCAGAGCTGTTTATCTTAGGTCCGAGATTCACCGGCGGTCCCCACGGCGCGTTCCTGCTCACGCGTGTTGTCATCCAGCTGTCAAAGTTGCCGTAGCCCCCCGGCCGGTTGGAGTTGAAATAGAGATGAAGACCGTTCGCCGATATACATGGGAGGGCGTCGCTCTTGGAACTGTTGACGATAGGTCCAAGATTCTCCGGAGGCCCCCAATTTTCGCCCTGGGAGGCGCGTCTCAGCACCCACAGGTCATACCCGCCGTAGCCCCCCGGTCGCTCCGATTCGATGTACATCTCCAAACCGTCGAAGGAAGAACTGTTGATACTCTCGTACACTGGGTCGAGAACCGGGATGCCCGACCTAAGGTTCACCGGCTCACCGAACGTGAAATTCGCGTGGGCCGGTGGCGCATCCAGACCTGAGAGCAAACCAAGCCCAAGCAATGACAAGGTGAACATTGGAATCTCGAACAGCTTCATTTCCCACCTTCCCTTCTGCCCGAAGGCAACAGACATTATTGGAGTTTCATTTGCAGGTCTCTGTGCAGAGAGAACGATTTGACTGTCGAATGGCAGGTTGTTGAAGACACGGGTGAAATCAGGGGCCCCGCCGAACGGGGAGCCCGCAGATTGCCCCCGGCTCATGACGCCGGACCACCGCCGCATGTCGGCAGTGGCTTTCGGGCGGTCGTGTAGGCAATCGTAGTAGTGCGCCCGGCTGGAGTAAGCGGAGGCGTCCTGCGGGTCGGTTTCGATCCTCCGCGTGTAGAGGGCCACCATTTCCCGGAAATGCTCGTCCAACCTGTGGCCGGGACCCAGGGCTTCGATGGTGGGTACATTCGGATCCAAACCGACGGCCCAGATCTCGAAGTACGGTGGCGCGAGACAGAACTCCAGCTTCGTTCCGTCCGGGGACCACGAGCCAACCGTGATTGGCCCGTCGAGGACTTGTACGGGCTTGCTTCCATCGAGACTGTAGATCCACAGTCCCGTCCGGTCGTCGCCGTCGTTGCGACCGCCCAGGCAAAGCTCACGCCCCGTCGGGGACCAGGCGATACCACCCCACATGGGAGAGGGCACCGGCCACTCGGCCACCAGAGCCTGCGTCGCCAAGTCCTTAACCTTCAGGAGTGGACCTTCCAGATACGCCACTCGCTGACCGTCAGGCGACACCGAGGGCACTGAGCTTGCGCATTTCAGAATCTGTCTCGGCTTGCTGTCCAGACCCTCGGCGGGGATCGAGCAGAGCATGTTGTCCACGCGTGATTGATAGTAGATCGTCGTGGAATCCGGACTCCAAGAGGGCCAGCTCCCGCGGACCAGATGCCTGGGCTCGGTGCCGTCGGCGTTCATGATCCACACTTCTTCCTCTGCCACCGTACGATGCTGGCTCTTGCGTTCGGCCGTGGCCAATTCTTCCAGCCGCAGCGCTTGGCAGTCCCGAACGAAGGCAATGTGCTCGCCATCGGACGACCATCGCGGGTCCTTGCCGGGGACAATCAGCAACTCGGTTTCCTTGGTGGCGGGATCGAAGACCGCCACACCACTGTAGCCGTGCACCCCCAGGCTGAAAGCCAGCTTCTTTCCGTCGGGTGACCAGCGAGCGCTGAAACCATCGGTCGTCACACGATGGCCCCTGGCCGCGAGGCCCCGGTAGGTCTCCTCGGCTTCCACCATCGGCAAGAAGGCTGGCCCAGCAGGCTCACAGGCCGCTGGATGCCATGAGCGACCGGCTTCCAGCGTGTCAAAGACATATTTCCCGCACCAGTCTTGGAATTGGCGCCGCGCTTCGTGGGTAGGAGCGATGATCTGACGGAACAAGGCCGTGGCCTGTTCGTACTCGCCCAAGGCCGTCAGGGCACCGAAGAGGTGGTACTGAAAGACAGGCTTGCCGGGCCAGAGCTTGAGATACTCCTGCGCATCGGCAATAGCACGCTCATAAGCGCTCATCCGCAGGAGGGTCTCGCTCCGTTGGGCGGACAGATCCAAACAATGCGGGTCGACTTTTGGGGTGAGAGTCAGCGCGCGGTCATACTCCCCCAGCGCTTCCTGGTAGCGGCCCAACTCGCGGAGCGCGACGGCCCGCAGCGAGCAACCGGCCGGATCATGCGGTCGTGATACGGCCATGACGAGCGCATCATCCTTCATCTTCTCGTGCCTGCGCGAGGCGTAGTAGGTGAAGGCCCGCAGCCGGCGCGACTCATAGTGGCTCGGATCAAGCTGCAGCGCCTTGTCCAGCGTGGCAAGCTGTTCCCTGATCGTCATGGCCGTCATAGCACGCAGGAAGTACGCTTCGGCGGTTTCCGGCAGCAACACTTCGGCCTGTCCTCGATGCTCTTCGATCTCTTTGAGCTTCTCGGCATCGGGCGATCCGCTTTCCCAGAGGATGCGAGCCAGCAGCGAGTCAGCCGCCCCCCCAATCTCCGGCCGTTCCCCGACCCGCCTGTTCAGCATGGTCACCGCCTCATCGGGACGACGGTTATCCACGAGAA
>CAYHAJ010000012.1:0-17805 GCA_964354535.1 uncultured Pirellulales bacterium | reverse complement strand
CCCGCCAGCCACAGGATTTCCCCCACCGACAACGCCCGGTTGTACAGCCGCACGTCATCGATCAGGCCACTGAACAGCTTGTACAAGGCGCCGTTCGTGTGGTTGGTGCTGGCCCCGATATAAGCATTGTGCTGCGAGATGCCCGACAAGTCGTAGGGCGTTGGGACGGTCGTACTGCCTTCCAGGACCCCGTCAATGAAGATCCGGACGGTCGAGCCCTCTCTCTGGGCCGCCACGAAATGCCACTGGTCATCATTGGTCTTGGTCTTGGCGTTCGCGTCATACCGAGTCACATTATCATCATCGACGATCAAGGTGACGACGCCTTCGGTGTTCTGACTCATGATCAGGGCGATGCGTTTGCCGCCCGTGCTGTCGCCACCCTTGGCGTAGATGGTCCCCTGGTTCGCGTCGCCGGTGCCGGTCATGGCGGTCTTGTACCAAGCCGTGACCGTCCAGTCCCCCGTGCCGAAATCCAGCGATGGCGGATTACCCAAGTCCGCGTAGCCGGCCTTATCCACCTTCAACGCCGACCCACCCTCCGGCCGACCCGAGGCTACCAAGGTCGCCTGCTTGAGGGTGCCGTTGAGGCCATTGCCGGAACTGTCATTGGCATTACCCTCGAAGGTGTACTGCGCCTTGAGGTTCGTCTTACCCGGATCGACCGGTGTGTAGTACTCCGGCGTCTTCGGATAGAGCCCGACATCATCAATGTACAGGGTCCCCTTGGCCCCGGCGCCCTCGATACCGATCGTCAGGGAGGTCACCTTGCTCAGGTTGCCGCCGACGGCAGACAGGTCGATGTTCCAGGGAATCCAGGCGAGCTTGGCGATATCCCCCGCCCCGCCATTGTACGCTGCCTTGGTGTTGTTGATCTTGACGTACAACTGGCCGCTATTGCCGGCCACGCCCTGGAACCACAGCGACAGGCTCTTGATCCCGTTGATCGTCCAGTTGGCCGGCGCATCGAAGGTCAGCACGGTTTCCGAATTCGGCGCCTTCGTGTTGTCATAGGCCAACGGCATCGACTTCTTGCCGGCGTGGATGATGGTCGTTTCGCAGAAGGTCCCGTTGACGGCCGTGGGGATACCCACGACCGCGCCGTTCTTCGCGGGATTGTCAAAGCCATCGATCCAGGCGGAGAAGACCTCCGCGCCCGCTTTGTCGGTGTAGCTCTCGAAGTCCTCCACCACCTTGTAGTCCTGGGTCGTGAAGCTCCATACAGCTCCCGGGTACGTGACAGCGCCGACCTCATCGACCCGCCAGTAATAGGTCGTCCCGAGGTTCAGAGCGCCGGGGCTGAAGCTGTGCTCGCTCACGCTTTTGGCGGTCGCGGCCCCGCCGGCCACCGCGTTCGGGTCGGTGCCGAAAAGGACCTTGTGCGAGGTCGCCTCGCGACCCGGCCGCCAGTTCAGGCCGGTGTCCACCGCCACGTTCTTGGCGGCGGCCCCCGGCTGCGGCGCTCGGGCCTCGACCGGCACGTAGAAGAACCGCACTTCGCTCAAGCCCGTCTGGGGCGCGGCGCCACCCCAGTTGGCGTCAATCGTGAGCTTGACATACTTGGCGACGGCGCCACCGAGGTTAACCGTGGTATTGGCAGCGTAGCCGGCCAAACCCGTACCCCGGGCAAACTCCGGAACGTTGGCCACCGGCGTCCAAGTCTTACCGTCGGCAGAGGTTTCGATCGTCACTTTCTTGGCGCCAAAGCCGATGAACGGCTCGATCATCTGATTCGAGTTCCACACCCACATCTCGTGCAGCTTGTAGGCCTTGTCGAACTCATACTGGATCCAGTTCGGTAGCGCACCGGTGCTCAGCCACATCTCCTTCGCTTCCGTCGAGTGCTGATCCTGCTTGTTCAGGCCGGAGCCGTTGACGGTGTTCTCCGGGCCCATGCCCGCCTGGGCGCTGGAGGCCGTGGCGGTGATCTTCGCGGTGATCGGGTAGGCGTAGGGCTCCACCGTGAACGACCACACGCTGCCCTTGAAGACCGTGGAGGTGGGCGGCGCATTGACTTCATCGACGCGCCAATAATACGTCTTGCCAAACTCCAGCGCCTTGGCCGGTTTGAACGTCGTGTCCCCCTGCCCTTCGCTGACCAGCACATTCAACGGAGCCCCCACGCTGGCGGTGTTGACATCGGCGAAGCTGGTCCCCAGGTACACGTTGTGCTTCTGGGCAAATTCGCCCTTCGTCCAGCCCAGAACCACGTCCTGCAGCACATCCGTGGCCTTGTTCGCCGGAATCGGATCCAGAGCGGTGCCCGGGGCTGCCGCCAGCACGATATCGACAAAGCAGATCTTGGCGTACGTGACGCGCGGGTCAGGTGCCTGTTTGATTGTCAAACGTCCATCCCTCACGGTAACCGTCAAGGTGTACTCATCATAGCTATCCGGCCCGTCCGGATCACTCACGACTGTCCCTTCTACGTCGACGGTGTTGATCGAGTCCGCGTTCGAGGGGTCACCAAAGACGAGAAACAGATCGTAAGTACCGTTTTGCAGGGCGATCTCCCACGTCTTATCGGGGGGGGTGCCGGACAGTTGGAAATGGATCAGAGTGTCATAACGCTGGTCGCGTGCGTTAGCGCTGTTGCGGTCCCGCGCGGCGCCGGTGACATCCATACTCCAGCCGTAACTCCAGCCGTTGCCGCGGTCAGCGAAGACCTGGCCGTAGTCGGGCAGATACCCCGCCGGCACAGGCGCACCTTGCAACTGGAAGTTGATCTTTACGGTTTGAGCACTGCTGACCACGCTGAGCACGAGAACAAGAGAAACCAGATAAATCAATTTCTTACACATGATAGTTCTCCTTCGAAACGTTGTTCGCAGCAATCCTCTTATGGAACCACAGACTCCCGGTCCCCACAAATCCTCGCGGGACCTGCGTCGCGTGGACACAGGCTCCGTTCGTTATACCGGGCACAGAACGCCATAGCCTTGCGAGGCCCGTCCTTGTCTCAGGACACCTCGGATACCAGCTTGGAGTCTTACTTGCGCAGCACACCGATGGTGTAAAAGCAGTTGTTCTCCTGCGAGCCAAAGACATACGTGCCGGCGGGCAGGTCCGCCGCGAACACACTCGTGGGATCGGTCGTCGTGGCATTTTCGTTGAAATAGAGCTTCAGGCCGGTGTACTTGAATTGCCCCGGTTTGGCAAACGCGGCCACCGCGTGATCCACCGTCGCCTGCTGATTCGGGATGAAACGATCGTCGCAGGTGATAAACACGGTCGCGGCCCGGCTCAAGGTCACGGTATACGTCACATCCGTCTCACCGGCGGTCTTATCCTGGTTGAACGTGAGGACATATTCGACCCCGACCAGCGCCGGCGGTGTGTTGACCCACCAAAAGATGCGATCGGAGAAGACCAGGCCGCCATCTATCAAACCGTACAGCGGCATGGGCGCCGGGGCCGTGCTGCCGGTATAGGCGGTGATGAGCGAGGCATCGGTTCGGGTGCCTGACTGCCCGTTGGCCCGCACGACTTTCGTGATGACCGGCTGCGTGATGGCCACAAACACCATGGGATAGAGCCGGATCTCATCAACGTTCAGCGTGCCTTTGGCGCCTGCGCCCTCGACACCGATCGCCAGCTTGGTCACCTTGCTGACACCTCCGGCCACGGTGGACAAATCGATGTTCCAGCGGGTCCACAGAGGTTTCGCGAGGTCAGTCGCGCTGCCGTTGTACAGCACCTTGGTGCTATTGATCTTCACGTACAACTGTCCGGCGTTCTTGTCCGCACCCCGGAACCAGAGCGACAGACTCTTGACGCTACTGGCGGTCCAGTCCCGTGCGGGAGCGAGAGTCAGCGTGGCCTCCGACAGGGACGCCGTGGTGTTGTCGTAGGCCAATGGCATCGACTTCTTGCCCGCGTAGAAGTTGGTCGTATCGCAGAAGGTGCCGTTGGCGGCCGTGGCCAGGCCCACAACGGCGCCGTTCTTCGCGGGATTCTCAAAGCCATCGACCCAGGCCGAGAAGACTTCCTCGCCGGCCTTATCGGTGTAGCTCTCGAAGTCGTCCACCACCCCGTAAGCCTGGGTCGTGAAGCTCCAGACGCTGCCCGGGTAGGTCGCGGCGCCGACCTCATCGACGCGCCAGTAGTAGGTCGTCGCCAGGTTCAGAGCACCGGGACTGAAGGTGCGCTCGGTCACCGTCTTAGCCGCCACGGTCCCGTTGGCCACCGCATTCGCGTCGGCACCGAAATAGACTTTGTGCGACACGGCCTCGCGCCCGGCACGCCAATCCAAGCTGGTATCCACCGCGACGCTCTTGGCGGCAGCGGCCGGCTGCGGCGCCCGGGCCTCGACGGGCACGTAGAAGAACCGCACTTCGGACAAACCGGTCTGCGGCGCGAAGCCCCAGGGGCTATTGATCGTGAGCTTGACGTACTTGGCCACGACGCCACCGAGGCTAACGGTGGTATTGGCGGCATAGCCGGCCAAGCCCGTCCCCCGGGCAAATTCCGGCACATTGGCCACCGGGGTCCAGGTCGTCCCATCCCCGGAGGTTTCGATGGTTACCTTCTTAGCGCCGAAGCCGATGAAGGTTTCGATCATCTGATTCGAGTTCCACACCAGCACCTTGTCCAGTTTGTAGGCCCGGTCGAACTCATACTGAATCCAGGTCGGCTGCGCCCCGGCGCTCAGCCACATTTCCTTCGGTTCGGTGGAGTGCTGATCCTGCTTGTTGAGTCCCGAGCCGTTGACCGTGTTCTCCGGGCCCATGCCCGCCTGGGCGCTGGAGGCCGTGGCCGTGATCTTCGCGGTGATCGGGTACGCATAGGGCTCTACCGTGAACGACCACACCTCGCCCTTGAAAATCGTGGAGGTGGGCGGCGCATTGACTTCATCGACGCGCCAATAATACGTCTTGCCGAAGTCCAGGCCAGCGGCCGGCTGATACGTCGTGTCGGCCAAGCCCGGACCGACCAGGACGTTCATCGGGTTGGCCGCCGTCGCCGTATTGACGTCGGTGAAGGCGGCGCCAAGATAGACGTTGTGCTTCTGGGCGGTGGCCCCCGCCATCCAACGGAGGGCCGTGTCAAAGGGAACGTCCGTCGCCTTGTCCGCCGGACTCGGCGAAGACGCGATCCCCTCGGGGGTGAACGTCAGAAGTTGGGCAACCTGCTGCGCCGACAACGCATCAGTATAGACCCGCACGTCGTCGATCAGGCCCTTGTACTTCTTGAACAACGAACTGTCCGTGTGGTTCGTGATCGCCCCGATATAGGCATTATGCTGCGACGTCCCCCCGAGGTTGTACGTGGCGGCCACGGTGTTTTGGCCGTCGAAGACCCCATTGGCGCCGACCCGGATCGTGGTGCCCGCTCTCTGGCCCACGACCAGGTGCCACTCGCCATCATTCACCAGGGTCGTGCCGGTCGCCTGGACCTTGGTCACATCATCGTCACACGTGAGGGTCACGCGACCCTCCTGGGTCTCCGCGACGCACAGGGTATAACGATGTCCGCCCCCGTTGTCGCCGCCCTTGGCGTAGATGGTTCCACGCTCCGCTTCCGACGTGCCGGTGATGGTCGTGTTGATCCAAGCGGTGACCGTCCAGTCCCCCGTTCCCATGTCCAGGGCCTTGGGGTTGCCCAGGTCCACGTAGCCGGCCCGGTTGAGCTCGATGCACCAGCCGGCGCCGTTGTAACCCGGGTTCCTCCAGGTCGCGTCGGTCAGGGTGCCGTCCAGCCCGTTGCCCGAACTGTCGGCGACCGTCGGACCCGCGCCTTCGTTGAGTTTCCACCAGCCCACCAGTTTCGCCTGTACCCCGCTGGCCAGGCTCAAGACCACAGCCAGCACCATTGCCTGAGAGAATCTCTTCGACATGACTGTCCTCCTTCTGAACCTTGTTTGCAGCAATCCCCTGATGGAGGCGCAGACTCCTGGTCCCCGCAAAATTCCAAAGGGGCCTGCGTCGCGTGGACGCAGGCCTCATTCGTTATTCCAGGCCCAAAGGGCCATAGCCCCGGGAAGCGAGTCCCTGCCTCAGGACGCCTTGGATGCCAGCTCTGACTCCTACTTGCCCTTCGCGAGGATGGTGTAGAAGTTGCCGCTCGACACCTGGGAGCCGAAGACATACGTACCGGCCGGGAAGTCCGCGGCGAACACACTCATCGGGCGGTCCGTCGTGGCATTCTCATGGACATAGAGCTTCAAGCCGGTCTTCTTGAACTGCCCGGGTTTGGCAAACGCCGCCACCACCAGATCCACCGCCGCCTGCTGATCCGTGAGGCGCTCGTCGCAGGTGACGAAGATGGTCACAGCCCGGCTGAAGGTCACGGTATACGTGACGTCCGTCTCTCCGGTAGCCTTATCGGTGTTGAAGGTCAGGACGTACTCGGCGCCGACCATCTCGGCCGGCGTCAGGGACCAGGGATAGGGGCGATCCGAGAAAACGATGGCGTCATCGATCAGGCCATAAACCGGCATGGGCGCCGGAGCCGTGCTGCCGGTGAACGCGGTGATGGGCGAGGCATCGGTTCGGGAGCCTGCCTGTCCGTTGGCCCGCACGACCTTCGTGATGACCGGCTGCGTGATGGCAACGAACGCGGTGGGGAAGAGCCGGATCTCATCGATGTTCAGGGTGCCCTTGGCGCCCGCGCCTTCGATGCCGATCACCACCTTGGTCACCTTCTTTACGCCTCCGGCCACGGTGGACAGATCGACGTTCCAGCGGGTCCACACGGGACTCGCGAGGTCACTGGCGTTGCCGTTGTAGAGCACCTTGGTATCGTTGATCTTCAGGTACAGCTTTCCGCCGTTGTTGGCGGCACCCCGGAACCAGAGCGACAGGCTCTTGATGCCGCTGGCGGTCCAGTCCTGCGCGGGAGCGAGAGTCAGCGCGGCCTCCGAGGCGGGCGCCGTGGTGTTGTCGTAGGCAAACGGCATCGACTGCTTGCCCGCGTAGAAGTTGGTCGTATCGCCGAAGGTGCCGTTGGCGGCCGTGGCAAGACCGACGACGCCACCGTTCTTCGCGGGATTGTCAAAGCCGTCGATCCAGGCGGCGTAGATTTCCCCGCCGGCCTTATCGGTGTAGCTTTCGAAGTTCTCCACCACCTTGTAGGCCTCCGTCGTGAAGCTCCAGACGCTGCCCGGGTAAGTGGTAGCGCCGACCTCATCGACGCGCCAGTAATAGGTGGTGCTGAGGTTCAGTGCCCCGGGCGCAAAGCCACGCTCGGTCACGGTTTGGGCTGCAGCGGTTCCGTTTGCCACCGCCGCCTGATCGGTGCCGAAATACACTTTGTGCGAAGTGGCTTCCCGACCCGCACGCCAATCCAGGGTGGCACCTACGGCCACGTTCTTGGCGGCAACCGCCGGCTGCGGGGCGCGGGCGTCCGTGGGCACAGCGAAGAAGCGGACTTCCGCCAAGCCGGTCTGGGGCGCGAAGCCCCACGGAGTGTTGATTGTGAGCTTGACATACTTCGCCACGACACCGCCAAGACTGACGGGGGTATTGTGCGCGTAGCCAGCCAAGCCGGAGGCTTGGGCGAATTCCGGAACATTGGCCACAGGGGTCCAGGTCGTGCCGTCGGCGGAGGTCTCGATCGTCACTTTCTTGGCACCGAAACCGATGAACGACTCGATCATCTGATTCGAGTTCCACACCCATAGCTCGTGCAGCTTGTAGGTCTTGTCGAACTCATACTGGATCCAGTTGGGCGCGCCGGCGCTCATCCACATTTCCTTCGGCTCGGTCGAGTGCTGGTCGAGATTATTGAGCCCCGAACCATCCACCGTCCGTTCCGGACCCATGCCAGCCTGGGAACTGGAGGCCGTGGCCGTTACCGTCGTGATCGGATACGCGTAGGGCTCCACCGTGAACGACCACACATCGCCCTTGAAGATGGCAGGACTGGGCGGGGCATTGACTTCATCGACGCGCCAATAATACGTCTTGCCAAACTCGAGTCCCTGCGTCGGCTTGAACGTCGTGTCCCCCTGCCCTTCACTGACCAGCACATTCAAAGGAGCACCTGCGGTGGCGGTGTTGACATCAGCGAAGACAGTGCCGAGGTACACGTTATGCTTCTGGGCAAAGTCCCCCTTCGTCCAGCTCAAGACCACGTCCTGCAGGACGTCCGTGGCCTTGTTCGCCGGAATCGGATCCATTGCCGCGCCCGGGGGCACTGTCTGCACGATATCGACGAAGGCGATCTTGGCATTGGACGAGCCGGGGGCCGGCTTGATAGTCAACCGGCCGTCTGCCACGGTCACCGTCACGTTGTACTTGTCAAAGTTGCCCACTTGCCCATTCGGATCGGTGACGATCACGTTCTCCACGTTGAGGGTGTTCGTCTGATCCGTATTGGACGCGTCACCGCAGACCATGAGGAGGTTGTACTGGCCGTTCGGGATGACAATCTCCCAAATCGCGTCGGCCCCTTTCTGGAAATGAATCAGCGTATCATAGCGCTTGTCGGGGCGTGCGTTGCGCTCGCGGGAATCCGCCGAGATGTCCCGACTCCAGCCATAGGTGTAGCCGTTCCCTCGGTCGCCAAAGACCAAGCCGGAATCCGGCAAATAGCCAGGGGGCACCGCGGCCGTCGCTAACTGGAAATTGACCTTGACGGTGAAGGCGCCTTGCGTCACCCCCACCGCCCCACACAAACCCACCGCCAGAAACACCAGCATCGATTTACGCCACATACGCATTCTCCTTCTAACCGTTGTTCATAATGGTGCCGTATCGAACCGTAAACTCCCGGCCCTTCTTGGAGATCAGACATGATGCAAGGTCACACACAGTCCCCTCTATATCGGACGGCTACAGATGTCACTGAAGGAGAAACCGGTATACTCCATATTGTTCGTAAACCGGCTCTCGATGAGAATCACCCATCGACCTTCCCTACCTTTACCAAACCGCGGCTCTCATTTCAAGAGAATTATCGGGCTTTGCGAACACGGCGAGGCAATCTCGTTCCCGCGCGAAGAGACTGCCTCGCCGCCGCGCTGGGCGCCGTGCCGTCACGGCTACGGCTTTGCCTGCGGCACGGAGGCCGGGCGGCCAAAGCCGATGTCGTCGAGGTAGAGCAGGCCGGCGCCACCCGCCTTCGGATTGGCCCGGTCCCCCACGCCGATGGATAGCTTCTTGACCGCCTTCAGGTTCACACCAGTCAGATCGCTCAACGGAATCCGCCACTGCTGCCAGCTTGCCAAAGTCGTGGCCGCCGGATTGGGGTGATTGACCACCTTGACCTTGCCGGCACTGTCGTGAACCGCCAGGTACAGCGGGGCCGCCGCATTGCTGGGCTGTGCCACGCCGATTTCCGCCGTTTCCCACGCGCCGGTTACGCCGCCGGTCGTAGCGACGTTAGAGAACTCGGCGGTGGTCAAAGCACTGGCGTTGTGGCTGGTCACCGCCAAGCCGACGTAGACGCTGGCCCCGGCCATGTTGATCGTCTGCGGGTTCCAGGACATCGCCGTCCACTTGACGCCATCCGTGGAGTAGTAGCCGCTGAAGGCGTTTCCCGACCGTTCGATCTTGATCCAGACCGGAGTCTTGAGGGCAATCTGTTCCGCGGTGGCGACCGTGGTGTCGCTGGTCGCCGCAGAGTCGGTCAACAGCCGGGCCTGATAGCGAACGCCGTTGCCCGGGGTGGCATAGATGGCCGCGAAGCGAGCGCCGGCCCCCATGCTTTCCCGAATCATCACACCGGCTTTCGCCCACGGATCGGTGTTGGCGAGACTCTCGACCTTGGCCACGATCGTGCCGTTGCCGCTCAGTCGCTTGGCGGCCAAGCGGAACTGATCCGCCGTATTCCAGATGTCCGTGCCGCCGCCGCCCATAACGATATTGCCCGCCGACTTCTCCAGGAAGGCCACGGCCCGGCCCCGGAACCACAGCACCAGGGTGTCGGCCCCGTTGCCGGTCCAGTCCTGGACGGGTGCGAAGGTCCGCTCGGCCTCGCTGTAGAAGGGCGACTTGACGTTGTTGTACTCCATCGGCATCGCCTGCTTGCCGCCGTGGACGATCGTCGTCTCTCCAAACGTCCCGTTGCCGGCGGTCATGTAGCCGACCGTCGAGCCGTTGGTCCCGTTGGTGAAGCCGTCGATCCAGGCCGCGAAGATCTCGCTACCGGCCTTATCCGTATAGCTCTCGAAATCCTCCACGACCGCATATTCCCTCGCGGTAAAGCTCCAGACATCACCCGGCTGCGTGCCCGGGGTCGCCGCGGCGCCGATTTCATCGACCTTCCAGTAATAGGTGGCGCCGAATTGGAGGGACGTCGGCGTGTAGCTGTGGTCGGTCGCGGCAACCGCCGGCGCCGTACCATTCGTCACCGCGTCCTTGTCGGCGCTGAAGTACACCTGATGCGAGGCAGCCTCGCGCCCCGGCCGCCAGTTCAGGGTGGCGTCGAGGTCCACACCCGTAGCGCCGGCCGCGGGCTGAGGCTCCCGCGCCTGCACGGGCAGATAGAAGAACCGGACTTCGGCCAGGCCGCCTTGAGGCAAGCCGCCCCAGGTGCTGGTGATCGTCAACTTGACGTACTGGGCGAGCACGCCGCCGAGGTTGATGGTCGTATTATGGGCGTAGGTGGGGACTCCCATCCCCTGGGCAAACTCCGGCACGTTCTGCAGCTCGGTCCAGGTGCTGCCGTCGACGGAACACTCGATCTTGACGTTCTTGGCGCCAAAACCGATGAAGCTCTCGATAATCTGGTTGGAATTCCACACCCATAGCTCGCTGAGCTTGTAGGCTTTGTCGAGCTGATACTGGATCCAATTGGGCTGCACGCCGGCGCTCACCCACATCTGCCTTGGCTCGGTGGAGTGCTGGTCGCTCTGGTCGAGTCCCGAGCCGTTGACCGTGTTCTCCGGGCCCATGCCGGCCTGGGCGCTGGCCGCCGTGGCGGTGGCCTTCAGGATCGGATAGCCGAGCGGCTCGACCGTAAAGCTCCAGATTTCACCCTTGACGATGGTAGCGCTGGGCGGTGCATTGACCTCGTCCACCCGCCAGTAATAGGTCTGCCCGAACTGGAGTCCGGCAGGAGCGTAGCGGCTCTCGCTCTGGCCCTGGCTGGCCAGCACGCCTGCCGGGTTGGTCCGGCTGGCCGTGTTGACGTCCGCGAAGGACAGTCCGACATACACGTCATGAGTCTTCGCGAACTCGCCCGCGGTCCAGCTCAACCCCACGTCCCGAGGCACGTCCGTCTGATCCACCGCCGGCGTCGGCTCGACCGCCTGCCCCAGGACGGTAGACTTGCCCAGCAGGTAGTTGATCGCATTGACGAAGATCTTCTTGCCGTTTTCCGTGAGGTTGAAGCCCCCCCAGGGCGTCGCCCCGGATTCCTGCGTTCCGGAGGAGTACAGAATCCGCTTGCCGCCAGGAGTCCCGGGTGAACCCGCATAGTACGGGGTCCCGGGCTCCCATTCCACGATCCAGGCGCAACCCCCCGTCGCCGTTTGGGCGAGCAACTTGCCGTTGCCGACATCCAGCGTGGCGTTGAAGGTCGTCTGTCCCGTGCCGGTGGTGCCATCCACCGCGTCCACTTGGTTGCTCGCATCGAGCGGGATCCCCCGGAAGATCGGGTGTTTGGGCTCCAGGACCTGCATCTTGGGCCCCACGAGGTTGCTGGTGGCCGAGGAGTTCAGCCAATACCACCGGAAGTTGGTGCTCGTCCCTCGCGCCAGGTAGGCCACCACGCTGAGCATCGGGGAGGTCAAGCCGTTCCAGTTGGCGATCTCGGCGGCATCGTTGTTGTAGCTGCCGCTGCTGACCGACCGGCTCACGACGACCAGGTCAGCGGCATTGAGGGCCGCGATCTTGGCCGCGTCCAGGGCAATCCAATTACCGCGTTGGACATCCACCTGGTGCCCCAGACTCTTGAGAAACTCCTCCAGTCCGATGTCGTCCTGGGTGCCGTTGACGTCCACGTCGCGCGTCTCGGTCACCAGAATGATGTTCGCAGCACGCGCCACGGTGCCAAGACAGAGGCCCAGCACCGAAACAAGAACAACCAGTCTCTTACACATACCAATCCTCCTTCACCAAAGCCGAGACGAGTAGGGTCCGCCGCCAGATCGATTTGGGCCTCGGCAGACTTAGAAGTGGAATTCCGAATACTGCATCACACACTCACATCCTTTTCACGGGTCGGGCCCGCGCGATGGTCGGGAAAGACCCGGTATCCATAGTGTAATCCAACCCCGTCGGAGTTCAAAGCGGAAAATCGGGCCACGCCGGAGAAATGCGGCTCTCCGGCCGCTTTTTCGGGACCTACGGGCTGCCCCGGAGGGTGTATTCGGTGGAGAGACGCTTGCCGTCGGGACACAGGCAGGTGACTTCGAGAACGTACGTCTTGTCGCGACCGGCCTGGGCGTCCAACTCGAATTCATACGCCCGCAGAAACTCCCGCCAGTATTTGTGGTTTTCCGCCGGGCTGGTCAGGTCGATATCGGGCCAGAGCGCCAGCCTGGGTCCCTTCGCCTGGGCGGAACGGGGGACATACTCGTAGAGCTCGAACCGCAAGACACCAGGGGCCTTCACCTGGGACCCGAAGGCATCGAGCATCGTGATAAAAGCACTCAGTTTGGCCTGTTGATTGGCGCCGGCGGCGCCGGAGAGTTCGGTCAGCGGCAGAATGCCGATCTTCACGGGCGCAAAGCCGGTAGGCAATTGCGGATTGCGGATGGCCGGAACGACGCCGGGCAACAGGCGTCCGGCTTCGGCGGAGTTGTCGGATGGCGGATTCGAGGTGATCGCCGTATCAGCTTTCCGAGGTTCATCCGCTTTGCCGGTCGTCTGTGCCGGGGGCTTTGGGACGTTCGCCTGCGGCTCACTGCAACCCAGGTGCAACGTCAGCGGGAGCAGAAGAACTGCAATCCGCAACGCTCGTCGTACACCTCTGCGGTTTCGCGCCGAATCCGCAATCCGCAATCCGCAATCCGCAATCATCTACAGGTCCTCATCCAGCATGTGTCCCAGCCGGCGTTTCTTGGTTCGCAGGTAGTCGATGTTGTACTTGCCGGGCGTGGCCCGCAGGGGGATCTGCTCGACGACCTTGATGCCGTACACTTCCAACCGACTGACCTTCTTGGGGTTGTTGGTGAGAATCCGGACGGCGCGCAGCCCCAAGTCCCGGCAGATCTGCGCCCCGATACCATAGTCCCGGCGATCGGCGGTGAAGCCCAGCTTCAGATTGGCATCCACCGTGTCGAGGCCCTGTTCCTGGAGCTTGTACGCCCGCAGCTTGTTGGATAGACCGATCCCTCGCCCCTCCTGGCGGAGATAGATCAGGGCTCCTTTGCCCACCTGCTCGATCATCTTCAGGGCGGTGATGAGTTGGTACCCGCACTCGCAACGCTGGGAATGGAACAGGTCGCCCGTCATGCACTCGGAATGGACCCGCACCAGGACCGGGTCCGGGTGTTCGAGGGGTTGGCCGCCGGTGTCGAGATCGCCGATGCCGCCTTTACACAGCGCCAGGTGCGGCTCCACCGATGTGACGCTCTCATAGCCGATCAACTTGAACTCGCCGTAGTCTGTGGGCAGACAGACGCTCTCGACGCGTTTGATCTGCCTTTCCCGCTGGAGGCGATACTCTACGAGCTTGACGACGGAGGTGATCTTCAGTCCATGCTGTCGGCAGAACTCCAGAAGCTCGGGCACCCGGGCCATGGAGCCGTCTTCGTTCATGATCTCGCAGATGACACCTGCCGGTTTGAGCCCCGCCAAGCGGGCCAGATCAACGGCCCCTTCCGTCTGGCCGGCACGGATGAGAACCCCGCCCGTGCGCGCCCGCAGGGGGAAGACATGCCCCGGACGCGCCAGGTCCCTGGCCTTGGCATCATCGGCGATCGCTGCCAGAATCGTGTGGGCCCGGTCGGCGGCGCTGATCCCCGTGCTGACACCCTGGGCCGCATCGACGCTGACGGTGAACGCCGTGCCGAAGGGGGCCGTGTTTTCCAGCGTCTGCGGGTACAGACCCAGCGCATCGCACTTGTCGGCCATCAAAGGCAGACAGATCAGACCCCGGCCGAACTTGGCCATGAAGTTGATCATCTCCGGCGTGACCTTCTCCGCCGCGCAGACCAGATCCCCCTCGTTCTCCCGGTCTTCCGCATCCACCAGAACGATCATCTTGCCCTGCCGGAGATCCTCGAGCACCTCCGGGATTCCACTGAATTGTTCCACTGCTTCCCGTGCCTTCCAACCCAGACCCGTCAATTACGTACCCGAGGCCCCCGACTGTGGACCGTGGGTCCGTTCATAATCCTCAATATAGCGGCTTCCGTTGCGGATGTAAACGAGGGCCGCTACCACCGCCACCGCCGCCGCGGACCACCACAGCGCATGAACGAACTCACGATAGCCGGGAATCACCGCCACGAGATCGGGTCCGACCAAGACCGCGGTCACCATTGTGAGCTGAAGCGCGGTTGACAATTTGCCTGCCATCACGGGTACGATATGCACGTGCGACGTGATCAGATACATGACCAGAAAACCGAGGGTGATGAGGACATCCTTGCCGATGATCAGGACCACCACGGTCATCGGCAGCGGGAAACCATCGACATGGCCTCTCTTGGAGACCAGCAGGAGCGAGGCGCAGGTGATCAGCAATTTGTCGGCCATCGGGTCGAGAAAGGTCCCCAGTTTGGTGATCTGCTGGCGGTGGCGGGCCCAGTAACCGTCCACGGCGTCGCTGATCGCCATCAGGAAGAAGACTCCAACGGCCGCCAGCCGCCAGTAGTTCTGTTGCACGTCCGTGAACTCGGGATCGTGCATGTTGAGCATGAAGACGACGAAGGGAGCGATCAACAGGATCCGCGCGAGCGTAATCTGTGTCGGCCAACTCAGCCGGTATGCAGCGCTGCGGTTCAGCCAGCTTAACACGCCCATCGACTCCTTTCTGTTCACCTCATCATCCATAATCTGCCGCGAGACCCCGTCGTTGCGTCCACGGCGCGACCCTGTTATGTTATACTAAAACAGCTTTTGGATGCTGACAATAGAGATTCTTACTAAAGCAGGCTGGGGCATTACACAAGGCGGACAAGGCGGAGCGAAGACCCATGGGTGCAAGAAGCAGTCTGGCACAGACCTACTACGATATGGCGACTCTGCTGGACGCAGGGGTACCCATCCTGCGATCTCTCGACATCCTGGTGGAAGGAAGACAAGGATACCTGAAGCAGACCTTCCGCAAAATCCGCGACTCCCTGTCCAGCGGAGCCAGCCTGGCCGAGTCCGTGGATCAGCACCGCAACCTCTTCCCCGAGTTGGACCGGATGCTGATCGAGGCGGCCGAGACCGCCGGCTCGCTGGGCGATTCTTTCAAGATGCTGTCACAATGGCACGAATTCGTCCATCGCGTCACCCGGCGGATGCAGATGGGCTTGATCTACCCCTTTCTCATCCTCCATATCGCCGCCTTTGTCGTGAATCTGCCGGACTTCGTTCTGGGAAAGATCAGCCTGCGGGAATATCTCTTCAAGGTGCTGTTCATCCTGTCGTTCCTCTATATTCCGACGATCCTCGTGGTGGTTTCCATACGCTTGCGGGACCGGATTCCCCTGCTGCGGCTGCCCCTCGATTTCGTCGCGCTGCGCATCCCAGTTCTGGGCCGAGCGATCTACCACATGTCCGTCTGCCGGTACGCCAAGGCGTTTGCCATGCTTTATAAGGCGGGTGTGCCCATGACGGAGACCACCGAGCGGGCCACCCGGGCTACCGGGAACGTCCTCGTGGCCCGGCAATTCGCGGGCGGCCAGGAGAAGGTTCGCCAAGGTGCCATGGCATGGGAGGGGTTCTCCAGCCGGCTGCCGGCCGAGTATCGCCATCTCTGGCAGATTGGCGAGGAAACCGGCGAGTTGGACAAGGTCGCGGGCAAGGTGGCCGACATCTCCGGCGATCGAGCGGACCTTTTCTTTACCGCGTTTGCCACGGGCTTTCCGAAAGTGGTCTACTTCGCCATCATGATCGTCCTGGTCATGATGGTGCTGCGGACATGGAGCCAGGTCTATGGCAACTTAGGCAACTTCTGAGTACGCGGATCGAAGCGGCTGCATCCGATCGGACGGAGCGAATATCCATGGGCGTAAGGAGCCAACTGGCGCAAGCGTATTACGACTTGGCGACGTTGCAGGATGCGGGCGTCCCGATCCTGCGTTCTCTCGACATCGTGATCCAGGGGCGGCAAGGCTATCTCCAACGCGCTTTCACACACATCCGCGACTGTCTCTCCCAAGGGTCCAGCCTTGCCGAAGCCATGGCCCGCCACCGCAATGTGTTTCCCGAGATGGACCGCATGGTGATCCAGGCCGGCGAGACCTCCGGCAGGCTCAGCCATTCCCTGCAAATGCTGTCGCAATGGCATGAGTTCATCCACCGCATCACCCGTCGGATGATGATAGCCCTGCTCTATCCATTTCTTCTGTTCAATATCGCCGCCTGTGTCTTGCCGCTTCCCCGGCTCATCATGGGACAGGTGCCGGTCTGGGGGTACCTCCGGCAGGTGTTGGGCGTTCTCCTTTTTCTCTATTTTCCCGTGATCGTCGTCGCGGTATTCGTCCTCCTGCGCGAGAGGGTTCCCGTGCTCAAGTGGCCTCTGGACGTGCTGGCGCTGCGAATCCCGGTGCTCGGGCAGGCCCTGTATCACATGTCTGTGTGCCGCTACGCCAAGGTGTTTGCCATGTTGTACCAGGCGGGGGTGCCGATCACCGAAGCTACCGAGTGGGCCACCCGGGCCACGGGCAATACGATCGTCGCCAACCAGTTCGTCGGCGGAAGGGAGAGTGTGCGTCAAGGCGCCGTCGCCTCGGAGGGATTCTCGACCCGATTGCCGGCCGAGTACCGCAGCCTCTGGCAGATCGGGGAAGAAACCGGCGAACTGGACAAGACCGCCGCCAAGATCGCGGAGATCGCCGGGGATCGCGCCGATCTGTTCTTCACGACCTTCGCCAGCGGATTCCCGAAGGTGATTTACTTCATTATCCTGGGCGTCACGGCCGCGATGATCCTCCTGTACGCCATGAGCTTCTATGGCAATCTATATCGGTTCTGAGTACTTGCGGATCGAGACCTTGGCGCCGTCGGAGACCTTCCAGAGTGCATCCAGGTCGCCTTCGATCCGGCCCACGATGTTGACCGCCGAGGCGGCGCGAATCTCCTCGCCCTCGGAGGCCGGCGTGCGCCCGAAGAAGAGGCAGAATGCACTTCCCGGCGGCCAGAAGCCGATCTCGCCCGCCTGTACCACCTCGCGGGCGCCTGTCTCGATTCCCGCCTCGACCGGGATGGAGAAGTAGATCTCCCCGCCCCAGCGGCTCACCCGCGCCTCGATCGGCAAGGCCTCCAGGATGGCCCAAGCGGTCGCCGTATCGTTCAGATCGGCATGCCACTGGGTCTGCCCCACGGTGATCGTGATCCGTCGTGTCATAGATTTGCCATTGACGATTGATGATTGACTATTTATCATTGCCCTTACTGGTAAGTATTTGGTCCGGTGCGCCCGAATTGACCCTGCGAAAGTGTCCTATTGGCTCCGAGGCTCACCCCCAAATCTTAGAGAGTAACTCGTAAATAGTAAATCACGAATATGGCCGTTCTCAACGTCAATATCGATCATGTGGCGACGATCCGGCAAGCGCGGCGGACGGATGAGCCGGACCCGGTCTGGGCGGCGGCCGAGGCCCAGTTGGGCGGGGCGGACGGCATCACCTTCCACCTGCGCGAAGACCGTCGGCACATCAACGACCGCGACGCCCTGCTGCTCAAGGCGACGGTGACCTGCAAGCTCAACATGGAGATGTCCATCGACCGCCGGATCGTGGAAATCGCCGCTAGCCTT
>CAYHAJ010000011.1:0-8935 GCA_964354535.1 uncultured Pirellulales bacterium | reverse complement strand
GTGCCCAGCGTCTCTTCCCAGACCAGTCGGGGATAATCGCGTCCCGCATCGAGAACCCAGTTCGGGTCGTTGCCGAAGCCGTTCAACCCGAGTACAGAGGGGTCCATCATCTCCCGTGTGGTTAAACCCAGCCCACCGATGCTTCCCGAACAGCCGGATGCCTCTACATCCCAGACGCTGCGCAAGACGCCAGTTCCTCTCCCCACCAGCCCGCCGACCGCCCCCTTGCCGCTGACCGCACCGGTGCTGTAGCATTCGGTCACAGTACCATCGCTGTACCCCCCCAGCCCGCCGACAGCCGAATTCTGTCCAGTGCCGCTGACCGCGCCGGTGCTGTAGCAGTCGGTCACGCGACCCCCGTTTCGCCCTATCAAGCCGCCGACATCCAGCAGCCCCGGACCGCTGTTGACGCCGGTGACCGCGCCCGTGCTACGGCAACGGGTCACAGTACCGCTGTTTTCCCCTACCAAGCCGCCGACGCTGTGTACAAAGCCTCCCACAGAGCTAACCGAAGCGGCGCTCCAGCAATCAGCCACAGTACCACCGTTGATGTTCTGCCCGACTAAGCCGCCGACATCATTCGCGCTGCCTCTTACCCCGCCGGTGCTGTAGCACTGGATCACACGCCCTTTGGAGTTCAACCCCACCAGCCCGCCGACAATTGTATCGCCGTAGACCACCGCGCTACTGTAGGATCTAATTACATCGCCGTAGTTGAGCCCCACCAGCCCGCCGGTAGCCCTATCACCGCTGATCATCCCGGTGCTGTAGCAGCGAGTGACAACGCCGTAGTTCGAGCCCGCGACAGCCCCGCCAAGGTTGCTTGGACCGCTGATGGATACATCCAGCACCGCTAGGTCGCTGACCCGAGCCCCGGGAGCCAATATGCAGAATAGGCCCATATAATGCACCCCCCCGCTGATCCGCACATGTGAAATTGCGTGGCTATTGCCGTCAAAGACGCCGCTGAAGACAGTTCGTTCCCAATCCCACAGAGTGACGGGATTCGTATCCGGCGCAATCACGGCCCTGTCGAAGACCTTGCGGCCGGGGAGCTTGGGGTCCAGGTCGATGTCGGCGGTCATAATGAAGTGCTTGTCGTAGTCTTCGGGAGTCTCGCCGAGGGCGATCAGATCGGCGGCCGTGGCGATTCTGTATGGGTCCTGGGCCGTCCCGCTGCCCCCGCTGTATTGGGCCGTCGCGGCGGACACGAGGGTCAGGAGAAGGACAACTGCAGCATGCGTTCGGGATCTGCCTCCAGTAACCATAACCTGCCTCCGATTCGACAGCAAAGCCGCGCGACAACGATCCACCGGAAACCAGTATACCCGATGGGCATTGTCGGCGTCAATCTCCCGTATTCGGAAGGCATCGCCAGGAACGGTCATCCCCCCAACCGGGCCCTGCCCCTTCGGCGAATTTCTTTGAACCCTGAGGACGAAAGCCGTAGAAGAGAAGTGCAGAGCACCGGCCGGCTGTCGTCTTCGTTGGACCGGCTGGGGAAAGACACTCACGGATGGAATGGAGTTGAGAGATGAAAGAGACTTTGCCGGAGCACTTTCAGGATTTCGTCCGTAAGTACCCCGAGGTGTGGGAGGCCCACCAGAAGCTCAGTGAAGCGTGCGCCCAGGCCGGGCCGCTCGACCGCAAGACCCGCGAGCTGATCAAAGTGGGCATTTCCGGGGCGGCCAACCAGATCACCGCCCTCCAGCGGCACGCGGTCATGGCGGCCCAGGCCGGGGCGACGGAAGAGGAAGTCTACCAGACCATTCTGCTGCTCATTACCACGGTGGGCTTTCCCCGCGCCTCGGCGGCCCTGCAATGGGCTCGAAACGCACTGGCGGCCGAATAGTCCCGGCGAGGCACCTTCCGTCAGTGGTTCTTCACGGGTACCGCTTCGGTTCTGTCCGTGATCTCCTGAGCATGCGGCGGCTGGTCCGAGACCGTCCGGGACGGATCGAGATCGAGCGGCAAAACGATGTGGAACGTCGTCCCGGAGCCGAGATAGCTGGCGAAACGAATGGTACCCCCATGCATCTCCACCACGCGTTTCACGAGCGACAGCCCCAGACCGTCGCCATCCGGCTCCATCTGCCGGGCATTGCTCGCCCGGTAGAATTCTTCGAAGATTCGGCCCTGTTCCTCCGGCGGCACGCCGATCCCGGTGTCGGAAATCTCCAGGACCACCGAATTGTCCTGAATCTCGGTCTTTACTGAGATCCTGCCATGCGAAGGAGTATATTGGATGGCGTTGAGCAGCAGATTCGTGATCGCCTCTTTGAAGGACATGGCATTTCCGGAGACGATGGCGGCGGCCGGAATCACCACACACTCCAAACGCAACGATTTTTCCTGGGCCCCGAGCTGGACCGCTTCGACGACCTCGCGGACGGCGTCGCACACGCAGAACGGCTCCATTTCGACACTCCCGTCGAGTTTCAGTCTCGTCAGCCGCAGCAGCATTCTCACGAAGGCCGTCAGTTTCCTCGTGCGCTGGTAGGCGCGGTCGACAAACTCGGCCGCCTGGCCCGTAAGGGAATCCGTGGCCGCCACTCCCAGGCAACTCTGGATGGCGGCCAGATGCCCTTTGATATCGTGCGTCAGGTGGGCGACGTACTCGTTTTTGATCCGGTCCTTCTCACGAAGCAACCGGTTGGCCTCTCGCTGCGCCTCCTCGGCACGCCTCAGTCGCAGGGCGATATAGCTGGCCAGATACACGACCAAGTAGACGGTGACGGCGAAGGTGGCGAACATGGCCGCCAGGTAGGCTTTCTCCTCGTACCAACAATGGCGGACCAATCCTTTGAGGCAGGCGTGCGACACCAGTCCCGTCGACTCCAGCAACAACAGAATCCCAACGAGCGCAATGGCCAAAGTCGCTTGCAGGAAACTCTCCCAGACCGACAGCAGAATGCTCGCGATGATGACGTGGAAGACGAAGAACAGCACGAGCGGATTCTCCGGACCTCCCGAGAAATGGAGCAGGACGGTGAGGATGATCAGGTCGATCGAGATCTGCAGGTCGATCACGCTCTTGGTCCGGTGTCCCCGCAACAGGCGCAAGACCAAAGCATTATAGAGGAACAGCAACGCGGCGATAGTGTAAAGAGGCACTTCCCGCACCGACAGATGCAGAACATGCACGCAGACGAACGTGCCCAGTACGACCGCGGTGGCGGCCAGCCAGCGCAGTTGAATCAGCCAATGGGCTCGCTGCCTTAGATCATCCTGTTCCACCGGTCGCGGCATTCGCACTACGCCTCACATGGGTGGTTCAACCGAAAGGCGGTCTGAGGAGCTCGGATTCCCAATCGCGGCGGCGCGTCCCAAGCCCATCTGCGGCGGTCGTCCCAAGCCCCACCTGCAAATTACTACTCTTTTACTATCATATCAACCTGCGACGAGCGATGCAACCGGCTCGAACTCGCTCGAATACAGGAAACTCAGGAAATAAAGGACCCTTATCAAATGTGAGAGATCTGGAGAGGAGGAAAACGTAGTGGCTTGACATCGCGGTCTGCTCGGAATCCTGACTATTTGACTATGCGTCTGCAGATATTCTTCCTACCGCTGCCATGCCGTTGTCTCTTCGGAACCGGTGCGCGAAGAGAATGCCCACCGGAATGTCGGATCTTCTCATTCGTGAGAATCTTCGAAACGGCCTCTTTTCGGGGAAAATCGTGCGCGCTGTCAGGGTGCATGGGCAAGGAATCCACGGATTCGCCATACAACGAGGGCGATACCCAATGTTACATCGGCTCCAAACTGGGCGGAATCGCAAAGCCGGCTCGGTCCGCGCTTCCGCCCCGGTGAACGTGTCTGGACGCGACAAGAATGGGCTGCAGCAAGTCAGCGTCGGGCGCCGAAATAGAGGTAGGTCATTGGTTGAGTCTCAGACGCTGCTCGTGGTTGAGAATGGGGGCTTGGGAATGGTACACAAGCGAAATACGTTCCTGATCGCTGCTCTCTTGGGCGTTGTGAGTCTCTGGGGTGGCTGCTCCAGTGCCTACCCCCCCGCCGCCGTAACCGCCGGGATCGACGCGGCGAGTAACGTCACGGTCGTTACGTGGAACGTGAGAGGCTATCCGGAGACCCAGGCGTCGGACCGACAGTGGTTTACCCGCGTGCTCGACGGACTCCATCCGGACGTCATCTGCCTTCAGGAGATCGCCAACCAGGCCAAGGTCGAGGCGTTCCAGGCGCAGGAGAAGCACACGGCCTCCGTCGCCTTCCACGATTCCAGCGACGGCCAGGACAATGCGATCTTCGCCGACCGCCGGATCACGCTGGAGGATCTGCCCGACCCCAGCGGCTTTCAGCATCCGGCCCAGGTCGCCTATGTGGCCTATGGAGGTTTTGACGCCGTCGTGGTCACCGTGCATCTGTCCTGGACGAACGCCACCTGGAGACAAAGGGAGAAGGACCTGCTGAAGGAGGTGGTCGCCGCGGCGCTTAAAAGAGATCCCGATGTCATCCTCTGCGGCGATTTCAATACCACGGAGCCAGGGATCGACGCGCTGGCAGCGGCCCTCGGCCTGAAGGCTATGGTCCCGGCGGGACAGGCGGGAGTCGGCACCACCCACGCCGGCAATCGCTATGATCATTTTCTGATCTCGCCCGACCTGGCGAACGAGGAAGCGGTCTCGTGCCGGATTGTGACCTTCGCCGGCAGCGACAGGACGACCGCCCAGAGAGTGTCCGATCATGTCCCGGTTCTGGCGGTCTTCCGGGCCGACCGTGCGTTCCGGGACCGGAATTGACGCGTCGCCGCCGCCTATCGAAGATTGGCTCTGCGGGAACGCCAGGTACGGACACTCCTTTCAGCTTGGGCGGATGGCTTCATTGATCAGGTCGAGTTGCTGGAAGCGACAGAAGTGCTCCAGGTCCCTCGTCAAGTCGCCATAGCAGGCGACGCGATGGATGCCGTCGGACCAGTTCTTCCAGAGCTGCTCCGCGTCGCCGTCCACCTTCACGGTGATCTTACAGCGACAGCCCCGGTCGGTCTCGGGGGTGTCCACGATCTGCCCCGTGTAGTAGAGGATCTTCGACGTGTCCGGCAGGACGGCGATCGTCACCTTCTCGCCGACGCGCATCCGGACCTGCGGGACAGCGCCTTCGCGGCGCTCCATCACGCTGCGCAGTTTGTACGGAGCGGCGGGCCCCTGCGGCCCATCCATCTTCGGCGTGCCCAGGCAGTGAATCATGATGGCGCTGTTCGTGGCAAAGTCGAAGCCGGGATTGCAGACAAAGCCGGGTCGGCCGGACAACCCCTGGAACAAGACGTGGGTCATGGCACAAGGCAGGTCCGATTGACAGATGCCGCCCCACCCCAGGTTGTTCAGCTTGGCGAACCCGATGCAGGGATAGGCGTAAGCCCGGCACAGCGGCTCCCACATACTGCCATAGCAGTCCGCGGTCAACACGGTGGCCCCTTCCTCCTCCAGCAACCGCTCAAAGGCCAGGGCCAGCCGGCACGACTTGACGATCTCGGCCCGGGACGGCTCCACCACTTCCACCGCGCCCTGAATCCAGGACTTCGCTTCTGCCTCCGCGTCGCTTTCGTGGACCGCCGTATACAGGTCGAGCATTCGCTTCAGGTCGATCTGCTTGATCTCGGTCCCGAATTTCTGGCGGATCTGCTCTACATACTTGCCGTCCGCGCGCGCCGCGAGGTTGAGGATTTTCGCTTCTCTCAGGTGATGCCTCGCGCGGAACGGTCGAATGGCCACCGCCAATTGCTGGTAGTCGCTGGTCAGCAGGCATTCGAAATTCCTGCCCTCTTTCTGCTTGTACCGCGCCGTGAGAGTGTGCCATTCATGTCCGGAATAGGGAGCCGAGAAGACCATGGTGGGCCGCTGGAGCCGGAGGATCTCTTCCAGCATCGGCATGGTGGACAGACTCAAATGGATGGCCAGGATACCGTCCACGCCCTTGAGGCTATCCTTCCACTGGTTGAGCTGGGCCACGGAGCTGACCAGCTCGTCCACCACAAACTCCACGTCGGCCAGCTCCCCTTGCAGTTTCCGGAACTCGGATTCGTAGAACTGCACCTCCTTTTTCAGGTCCAGGTCAGGATTAGGATAATGGGCCCCGGGGACACCCAGGTAGATTTTGGCGACCTTGACCCTGGATTTCCGGCAGCCGGGGCTGATGAGTCTGTTTCGCTGGTTCTGTGTCCCAAAGGTCGGGACCTGCGGGCCAACCAGATACGTGGCACCACCTGCGGCGGCGAGTCTCAGAACTTCTCTTCGGTTCATGGGTGCTTGCATAGTGACCTCCCTTCCTTTGTAGGAGCCTGTTAACCACCCCGGGCGTGAATGGTGGTCTCAACATTCATGGCTTTCATAATACCACTTCTACCCCATCCCGCAATCCCCGGCCGGCCTGACTCGTCCCCAGTCTTCTGATCTCTGGGAGCGCCATACTCAATTCAAGACCGAGACCAGTAAGATGTCTACGGAATTCCCTCCTCGTGCAGGCTCCGTCCTCTAGCTCCTGCCCTTTGCGCGCCTCACCGTCCCCTGCGGTTGAATTTTGACACCCCAGCCGGGGGCGGCTGTGCTGCCTTTTTTTCGCTTCTTCTTGTTTCTTTCAGCGATGGTAGTTTTGGTTGCGGCCGGAGGGCCGGCAAGGGTACAATAGACCAGAGCCAAGAGATCTTGTGAGGAAGGATTGCCTATGAGCCGGTCGCACAGAGCGTTCACGCTGATCGAGTTGCTGGTGGTGATCTCCATCATTGCGGTGCTGGTGGCCATTCTGATGCCGGGCTTGAGCAAAGCAAAGAAACAAGCGCAGGCCACCACGTGTCTGAGCGGCCTCAAACAGATCGGCGTGGGGGCGGCGCTCTACGCTCAGGATTATGATTACTTCATCGTGCGCGGCTCGACGGGCAATGCGGCCATCTGGTTCATGCAGTACCTGCCGTACCTCGGCGCCAGGCACAACGAAGGCGATTACCGCAGCGTGAAGGTCTTTCGCTGCAAGAGCTTCCCCACGACCGGGTTGGGTTTGTATGACGTCCCCAATTCCCGCCAGACGGTCTGCTACGTGATGAACGACTGGACCTTTTCCAGCCGGAGCAATCAGACCGGCACCAGCGTGGGGCACCCCACCAAGCTCTCCGTGTTCAAGCGTCCCGCCGAGACGATCTACCTGGCCGACAACGAGGCCGGCACCTGGCGTCCCATCATCGAGAGCGCCACCAGCCGGGAACTCATCCGCTGTGACATCTTCATGCCTTCGCATCTGCCACTGTCGGAGAACCACGACATCAACGACGGCCAACGCATCGCCCGGGAGCGGCACCGCAAAGGCTGCAATGTCCTGTACGTCGATTGGCACTCCGCCTACGTCGCCGCCGAAGACATGAGCGTCGACATGTGGCGGGATAAGTAGGAGTTCACAGTTGGCAGTCGTCAGTTCTCAGTTGCCCGCCCGATCTCGGCCTTCGCCCGTTCCCCCAAGAGGTACTCACACGAAGGCACCAAGGCACGAAGAAGAGGAAGGCGAGAAACATCTCCCACGCTCTGTGGCTTTGTGGCTCTGGGTGAGAACCAAGTCTTTCTGACTACGAAGGGCACAAATCCTGTCTCGCGCGGAGACGCCGGGACGCGGAGGAGGGCGAACAGACGACCGAGGACCGGCTGGGAACTGTCAATTGCGAACTGACCACTGATCTTTGTCCGCACATTTCGGCGATTTCCGCAGATTTCCTACTGAGAACTGGGAACTGAGAACTGTCTATCAACTGACTACCGACTACCGCTTTTCCGACCTCGTCGGGTTCCCCTGGTCCAGGAGCATCTTCAGGAATACCGGCACGCCGTGGAAATGATCGATGTGGTCCGGGGCGGTGTTGCCGGCGAAACCCAGGATGGTCAGGCCGCTTTGATGCGTTTCACTGAGCATCTGCATCCCCCCCGGACCCCACTTCAGTACCGCGTGCCTGTGCAGGTGCAACGCGTCGAGCAGATGGTCCGCGGTTTCCGTCGTGCTCGCGTAGGTGCCCGGGAAGATCTCGGAGTGCGTGATGAGGAATTGTTTCTTGCCCTCTAAGGCCAGCCGGGCATAGTCCAGGAAACCCTTCAGCTTTTCCGTATTGAGTGCGCCGCCTTGTGCCAACAGGCGGCCGGTTGGCACATAATCCGTGTGGAGGCCGTCCAGCAGCGCGATGCCGTCCAACATCGACGGATGATTCTTCAGGATCGCCCGCACGGCCCCATATCCGGCGCTGAACGAGCTCAGGTAGACCCCGGAAATCTCGATTTCCGTAGCGGCTCTCTCGGAAACGGCACTGCGGATCGTCTCGATCAGCCTGGGGAACGTGGCTTCGTCGCGGAAGTCGTTCTCGTAAACCGCCGAGCCCGAACCGAGATTCACGGCGGCCACGATGAAAGGACGCCCGGACTCATAGCCCGCGCGTCTGGGAACATAGCCGGCGCCGTGAAAATGAACGAGCAGATCCACGCGCCGCCGCTCCTGGCCCCGATCGGTGAAATGGACCTCCACCGGCCTGGACAACGCCTCGTTCAGAACAATCGACACGCCGGGGACTTCTTTCTTTTCAATCCGCTCGTGGGTCCGGATCGCGTCCCGCATCGGAGAAGGCCACTGAGTCGCCGGAGCGGCAGACGGAGTTGTCTGCCGCGCCGTATCGTGCCGTGCCGGTGTGCAGCCACAGAAGCAGACACACAACATGATACAAACCACCGGCACAGCCTTAGCTGAGATCATCGTACGCGGTCCTTCAAACATCCAACCGTCACCCCAGAATGTGAAATGCGTAGGTCTGACTCCGGGTCTCGGGTGGTATGGTAACAGGGCCTTGGCGGCGAGACAACGGGAAAGGAAATTCCCGCGACCGCCGGCAGATTCGCGGGAGACCTCCCTATCCCCTTGCTGCTGTGAGAAGAGGGATCGAGGAGAAGCTCGGAAG
>CAYHAJ010000010.1:0-20850 GCA_964354535.1 uncultured Pirellulales bacterium | reverse complement strand
TTCGGCGAAAACGGCGAAGGCTATATGCGTATCGCCCTGGTGGAAAATGAGCAGCGCCTCCGCCAAGCCGTCCGCAACATCAGCCGCTACATCCAGCAAAGGCCGATCCGCAAAGCCAAAGCCGTGAAGTGATTCTCCCGTAGGGTGGGCTCCGCCCACCATCCTCCGTCCATATTCATCGGGATCGGTGGGCGGGGCCGACCCTACCTGTAGAATAGAAGTGCCACTGCTATTCTGCAACTCTCTCGCCATTTTGCTCAATGCATTGAGCAAAATCACTCACAATACCGAGCTAAGCGTTCGACACCTTTCCGGGCACGGAAGCCTTCTGAAGGCAATTCAGTGTCAAGCGCAAGCTTCTGGTCGGCGGTCAGGGCATAGCGTTGGACCAGTTCCTGTCCACGCCCGAACGGCACTGGCTCGAATGAACCACATCACGCCAGAGCGGCATTCCCGAACACCCGAGCCCCTTCTCCGATCCCAACTCGATCCTGCCTCCAGCCTACAGTCTCGGCTCCAAATTCGGGAGATACAGCTTTTCCGCGCTGCCTATTGCTTTGCCTGACGTGGCGTGCTATCCTCGTTCCTGTTAGCGACGCTATGATCAGAACGGTGGCTCGGCGCAAAGAATTGTCTGGAAGCCGGTTGTGACGTAGCAGTGCTTCATGCAGCACCTGAGAAGATGTTTAGGGTGTTATGCTGATCCATATAGACAATGTTGGGCACTAAATGCAGAGGTCTGATAAGACATCAAATGATGTTCAACGGAAGCAGATCGATAGAGCTTCTTCGACTTGGTTCCGGTCTCCCTAATGCCAAGTTTCGCGAAGACCAAGAGGAGGCAGTCCGACACGTCGTGGAGGGCCACGGGCGACTTCTTGTGGTGCAGAAGACCGGCTGGGGCAAGAGCTTTGTCTATTTCATCGCCACCAAACTGCTGCGTGAAGCGGGTGCTGGACCGGCGTTGTTGGTTTCGCCATTGCTCTCCCTGATGCGCAATCAGATCGCGGCGGCGGAACGGATGGGCGTCCAAGCAGCCACGATCCACTCCGGCAATCAAGAAAACTGGGAAGATGTGGAGGCGAGGATTCACCGCGGCGAGGTCGACATCCTTCTGATCTCACCCGAGCGCCTGGCCAACGAACATTTCACAACGAGGGTATTGGCACCAATTGCAGCGCGAGTCTCGTTGCTGGTTATCGATGAGGCGCACTGCATTTCTGACTGGGGCCATGATTTTCGGCCGGACTATCGCCGTCTGGAACGGATCGTGAGGACGCTACCACCGAATCTCCGGTTGCTAGCCACCACGGCCACGGCAAACAATCGGGTGATGGACGATCTGAAGACGGTGCTCGGACCAAACCTCCGCGTCTCTCGCGGCGACCTAAACCGTCCGTCGCTGCTGCTCCAGACCATCCGCCTGCCGCAGCAGTCCGAGCGGATGGCTTGGCTTGCCGCCCAAGTATCGGCCTTGCCAGGGCACGGAATCATCTACACCCTCACGGTTCGCGATGCTGTGCAGTTGGCTGACTGGCTCCAATCGCGCGGCTTGAACGTAGAGTCTTACACCAGCGAAATGGAGGAGATGCGCAAGGTCGAACTGGAGCAAGCGTTGCTGGAGAACCGGGTGAAGGCGCTGGTGGCCACGACGGCGCTGGGGATGGGATTCGACAAGCCAGATCTGGCCTTCGTGATCCATTACCAGACGCCGGGTTCGGTGGTGGCTTATTACCAGCAGGTCGGCCGGGCGGGTCGGGCGCTCGACGCAGCTTACGGGGTGCTGCTCAGCGGCGAGGAAGAGACGGACATCACCGACTACTTCATCGAGAGCGCATTCCCGACGCGGGCGGAGGTCGCCAGTGTACTCGAAGTGTTGGAGGCAGCGCCGGCGGGGCTTTCGGTTCCCGAACTGCTGGGCAAGGTAAACCTCAGCAAAGGCCGCATCGAGAAGACCATAGACCTGTTGTCGCTGGAGTCTCCGGCGCCAATCGCCAAGCAGGGCACTAAATGGCAACTGACAGCGGCCAACCTGAGTGAGGCGTTCTGGCAGCGAGCGGAGCGGCTGACTGATCTGCGACGCATCGAGCAACGGCAGATGCAGGATTACGTGAACTTGACCTCGGGGCATATGGAGTTCCTGATTCGGGCGTTGGACGAGGATCCGGGCACGATCCACCCGCCCATGTTGCCGCCGCTACCGACGACCACGGACCCGGGGCTGGTGCGAGAAGCCGTAGCGTTTCTTCGCCGAACCAGTCTGCCGATTGAGCCACGCAAGCGGTGGCCGGCGGGAGGGATGCTACAGTATCCTCTCAGCGGACGAATTGCCGCGGACGTTCAGGCACAGTCCGGCAAGGCGCTTTGCGTCTGGGGTGACGCCGGATGGGGCAGTCTGGTTCGACAAGGCAAGTACCACGACAGGCATTTTGCGGATGAATTGGTCGAAGCCTGTGCGGGAATAGTGCGGGAATGGAACCCGCAGCCGGCACCCGCCTGGGTAACCTGTATCCCGTCGCTTCGGCACCCCGATCTGGTGCCGGACTTTGCACGGCGGCTGGCCACAGCCTTGAGTCTACCGTTCGACGCGGTACTGGAGAAGACTGAGAATCGGCCGGAGCAAAAGACCATGGCAAACAGCACCCAGCAGGCGCGCAACATCGACGGTTCTCTGGCGGTCAGTGCGAAACCGCTACGTACTGCTCCGGTGTTGCTCGTGGATGACATGGTGGATTCGCGCTGGACGTTGACCGTTGCGGCGTGGCTGTTGCGCTCGCATGGCAGCGGTGAGGTGTGGCCTCTGGCGCTCTCGCTGACAGGACACGAGAAATGAACATGTCACTATCACCCAACACGCAGGCAATCCTGCTGCTGACGGCACCCTTGATCGCGGGGCGAGGCGAGCCTTCGTCCGACTTATTGACGCCGGGCGAGTACAAGCGGCTGGCGCGATTCCTCCGCGACAAGCAACGGCAGCCGGCTGATCTGCTCGCCCCCGATGCTCGGGAATTGCTCGCGGAGTGCCAACAACTCATAGACAGCGAGCGTCTCAAAAGGCTGCTGGCACGCGGCTTTCTCCTGAGCCAGGCGATTGATCGCTGGCAGACACGGGCAATCTGGGTTGTCAGCCGGGCCGATGCCGATTATCCGAAACGATTGAAGGCACGCCTCAAGGAGGATGCCCCTGCGGTTCTCTACGGTTGCGGGGACGCGGTGATTCTGGACACGGGCGGGTTGGCTATCGTTGGTTCTCGGCACGTGGACGATGCGTTGGTGGAATACACCGAGGGCATTGGCCGGCTTACCGCCAGAGCGAGGCGCACCCTCGTTTCGGGCGGTGCGCACGGCATCGACCAGGCCGCCATGCGCGGGACGCTGGAAGCCGGTGGCAAAACGGTTGGCGTCTTGGCGGACAGCCTCGAACGGGCGGCCCTGAACCGCGAACACCGCAATCTCCTGATGAATGGGCAACTGGTCCTGATTTCGCCCTACGACCCTTCGGCCGGGTTCAACGTGGGACACGCCATGCAGCGCAACAAGCTGATCTACGCACTGGCGGATGCAGCTCTGGTTGTCAGTTCGGATTACGAGAAGGGAGGTACCTGGGCCGGCGCGGTCGAGCAACTGGAGAAGCTGCGGCTCGTACCTGTCTATGTCCGCTCGAATGGGGAAACCGGCAAGGGGCTGGAGGCCCTCCGACAAAAGGGTGCATTGCCCTGGCCCAATCCTGAGACACCGGAAGACCTGTCGGAGTCGCTCGCGGTTGAAGTTAGTGCGGAAAAGGATGTGCCCAGACAGAACGAACTCTCCTTCGCTGTTCGCGACAAGGCCAAGCAGGCATATGGAATCCCGCAGAGTGTGTTTCCAAGCCATGATTCTTGCCACCCGCTGTCTGTGGAATCGCCCCCGACTCCTGCGGATGAACTGTTTGCCAAGGTGCGGGAGTTGCTTGGGATGATGACAACGCCCAAGACCGACGCCGAGGTGGCTGCTGATTTGAGTGTATCAAAGAGTCAAGCGAAGGAGTGGCTTCAGCGATTGGTTGAGGAAGGTTTGATGGAGAAGCACAACACCAAGCCTGTAAGATACGGGCCGAAGATGCAGCGTTCTTTTCTGGAATAGAGTGAGTAATGTGCATAACAAGACGCTGCACGTGACCACTATTCCGCTGGCGCTCCATAGTGGCAGGTGAGTTCTATCGTTAGGCCCCGCCGAGGGATGGGCCCCGTAGGGCCAACGCGAAGAAGAACGCCAAACGCTTCACGGGCTGCCTTCTGCTCATCCACCAAGCTGAGTCTCTACTTCTTTTGTTGAATCATGCGAGAGGAAACGCCATAATCCCTCATTCGACGGGGATTCTGTCAACAACCAGTTGAGGGGACTTATTATGGATCAGAAATCCATCCTGGCATGGGTCTTCTTCACGAGCATCGTCCTGTCACCCGGACTCTTGTATGGGGCCTCGTTCTATCCTGAACGTCTGGACGACCCGGCGGCTGTGTATCTGACGCAGGAGAGCTTTCCCGTGCATGGCGATGGCGTCGCGGATGATTCTGCGCCCTTGCAGCAGGCAATTGACAAAGTCGCATCCAGCCCCGGCGGCGGGGTTCTGTTCGTGCCGAAAGGGACCTATCGTCTCGCCAAGACCGTCTACGTCTGGCCCGGCGTCCGCCTGATCGGCTACGGCGACCGCCGGCCGGTCTTCACTTTGGGCGAGAACACGCCAGGTTTCCAGGAAGGAACCGGCAAGTACATGCTGTTCTTCTCCGGCGGACGCGGGTTCGGCAGAGGTGGCAGCAGCGGTACCCCTCAGGACGGCGGCGCCGGCACGTTCTACAGTGCCATGAGCAACATCGATATCGAGATCGGCTCGGGCAATCCTGCCGCCGTCGGCATCCGCTTCCATGTGGCGCAGCACTGCTACGTCGCCCATGCCGATTTCCGGCTCGGCTCGGCCCGCGCGGGATTGGAGGACATCGGCAATGAGGTCGAAGACCTCCACTTCCATGGTGGTCAGTACGGCATCGTCACGCGCCGGTCGGCCCCGGGCTGGCCCATTCTTGTGATCGATTGCACCTTCGAGGGTCAGAGCGTCGCCGCCATCAGCGACCAGCAGGCGGGTCTGACGCTCGTCCGGCCGCAGTTCAAGAACGTTCCCACGGCGGTTTCGATCGTCCCCGGCAATCCGGAGGAGCTCTGGCTCAGCGATGGGCGGCTGGAGAACGTGACGGGGCCGGCGCTCGTCATCAGCGATGAATACAGTGCCCGGACGCAAGTCAACCTGCAGAACGTCGCCTGCAAAGACGTGCCGGTCCTCGCCAGTTTCCGCGAGAGCGGCAGGACCATCGCCGGGGACGGGCCCGCGTACGTGGTCGAGCAATTCGCCCACGGGCTGCATCTCGCTCGCCATGACTCTCCTCGACAGATCAAGACCGCGCTGGCCGCCCATGAGGTGACGGCCCTGCCCACACCGGTGGAATCGGACATCCCGCGTCTTCCCGACGCCGACACCTGGGTCAACGTCCGGACGCTGGGCGTGACGGGTGACGGCCGGACTGACGACACGGCCGCCCTGCGGGAGGCGATTGCGAAACATCGGACGCTCTATCTGCCGATGGGCTGGTACTGCGTCAGCGACACACTGGCGCTCCGGCCGGAGACCGTGCTGATCGGCCTGCATCCGGCGGCGACCGTGATCAACGTGCCGGAGAAGACCCCGGCGTTTCAGGGGTCTGGCGAGGCGAAGCCTGTGATCGAGGCCCCGCAAGGCGGAACCAACGTCATGACCGGTATTGGCGTCTACACGGGGGCGGTCAATTCTCGCGCCGTCGGCGTGAAATGGATGGCCGGGGCCAATTCTCTAATGAATGATGTCCGCCTGCTCGGCGGGCATGGCACCAGGGTCCCGGGGGAACGGGGCGGTTTCGGGCGTCTGGGCGACCGCAACGCCTGGAACACCCAGCCCGCCAGCCTCTGGGTCACCAACAGCGGCGGCGGGACCTTTAAGGACATCTGGACGCCCAGTCCCTACGCCCAGGCCGGGATGCTCATTTCCGACACCCAGACGAGCGGCCGGGTGTACGCGATGTCCCTCGAACACCACGTCCGTAACGAGATGATCGTTCGGAACGCCTCTCACTGGCGCTTCTACGCGGTGCAGTTCGAGGAGGAACGGGAGGAAGGTCCCAAGGCTCTGCCCCTGGAAATCGACCGGTCCAGCGACCTTCAATTCGCGAACACCTTCTTCTACCGCGTGATCAGTTGCTTCGTGCCGTTCCCCCATGCGACGAAGGTCAGCGAGTCCCGCGACATCCGTTTCCGCAACCTCCACTGCTACAGCAACAGCCGGGTCTCCTTCGACAGCACGATCTTGGAGACGACCACGGGTGTCGAGGTCCGCGACAGCGAGTTCGCCGTGCTGGATATCTCCGGCGCTCCGCTCCGCGTCCAGCCCCCTTCCAAAGCGACGGTCCTGGCCGCAGGGGCCAAGGTCGAGAGACTCGCCGACGGGTTCTTGAACATCGGCGGGGCAGCGGTCGATAGCGCCGGCAACGTCTACTTCGCCGACGCCCGCGAGAACCGCATCTACCGCTGGTCCCAGGAGAACCGCCGGGCGGAGCTGGTCCGCGACATCCCGCAGCAACCCGTCCAGTTGGCTTTCGACACGGCCGGGAATCTGCTGGTCGTCGCCTACGGCGGCAATGGGACAGTGCTCGCCTTCCGACCCGATAAGAGCGACAGCGAGATTGTCCCTTTGAAGGCCGAGGCTGCAGCCCCACGTCCCACCATGAACGCTGTGCTCCCGGTGAACCGGTGGATGGGCGACGCCGAGTTTCTGCGGGACTCGACCACACCCAAGCCGTTCCACTACGTCTCACCGGACGGCACCACCTTCATTCCCGCCGACCGGGACTTCACCACCGGGGCTATGCAATGGGGCACGAAGATGGCAGACGTGCTGCGCGCCTTCCGGCTGGCCCCTACCGTCGCGGGACGGCCTTTCTACGTCACCAACGAGGCGGAGCTGAAGACGTGGCGATTCAACGTCGGGCCCGGCGGGACGCTTTCCGAGCCCAAGCTGTTCGCCCAGGAAGGTGGGGAGAGCGTTGCGGTCGACACCCAGGGCAACGTCTACCTCGCCGCCGGCCAGATTCTGGTTTTCGACTCATCTGGCGAGCAAATCGACACCATCGAGGTCCCGCAGCGCCCGATCTGCCTGGTCTTCGGCGGCCAGGATCGCCAAACGCTGTTTATCACGGCCCGCTCTTCGCTCTACCGCGTCCAGATCAAGTCCGGCCAGACCTTTGCCAGCGACTACCTCCAGGGCCTGACCTACTGGCACTCCCTGCCGGACCAGGCCAACGCGCGGGCGGCCCTGGTCTACGGCGGCGACACGTCCTACCTGCGACAGGGAATCGCCGTCCTCTCCTGGCAACACTGGGAGTAGCGGACCCGACAGCGCATTCCCGTTTTCTGATATCGCCTTGTCTTAAATAGGGTGCGTCCCCAGTTTCCCCCAGTTTCCCGCTGTGTTAGCCCGCTCTTGTAGAGACAAGAGACGCGAGCCTTTCTTTTTCAAGGTATCTGAGCAGATTTGCTGCTGACAAACACTCTTTGGCGTGTTGTACTGCGAGTTCAGCCTCTTCTTTGCCAAATAAATCTTTTGCCGATGCGAGATACGCAGCCTCGAATCCGTACTTGGCTGTTATATGAAACGGCGCCCAGAAGTTCATCAGGAACAGAAGTCTTGGCAAACGGACTGCATTATCAAGGTACTGTTTTGCGAGTTTAGCAAGAAGTTGTCGCTCTTGGATTTGGTGTGCAATTCCAGCGAGTTCTTTCTTGTCGGGTTTCCACTCGTGACTCGGTGGACATTCGATATTTAGAATCACAAGGACAGCTTTAACCGCAAGCTCAATACATTCTTGAGCCGCTTGGATCGATTCCGAGTATTCAATGTGGGTACTCAAGTGCTTTTCAGCCGCCTGGAACTGATTTGATGCCTTATCAATCCATCCTTCAATCGTTTTACGTTTGCCATCGTTCATTTTGACATTCCCTGGGAATTCATCGTTGTTGCTCGGAATGGCGGGCTAACGCCCCGCATGACCGTTTTTGAAGCCGCGTCCGCGCGGGTTCAAAATACGAGTCAATGCGGTTGTTCGGCCCTCAATTTGCTTTTCACTCCCGACCAGTTGTTGAGGAATCGCGTGAAATCTCGTTCTGAGGCCCCGCTGAATCTGTCCTCGGCTATCCCCCGCTGATCGTCCTTTGACAGTCCGCGTGTCTCATACACCTTTCCTGCCTTTGTGAGCCAGAAATAGCTTTGGAGGCGTTCCATGTTGCCATGAATCAAATCGTATCGCCTGAGAAGCTCGGCTGGTTCAATGACGACCACGCTCAACCTGTGGTGACCATATGAGTGAAGGCCCAGAATCCAGAAATCCGAAATGCTTTCCGCAATCTTGCTTCGCTTCGGCGTAAACCAACCGCAGCATTCAAGATGTGGATGGAAGAAATCGTCCATGTGGGTTACCAGGTAATCCCTGGACACCTTGATCTGGACCGTGCAGAAGGACTTGCTGCTCCGGTTGAGCAAGAGGAGATCGTCGCCTTCATCCTTCGCGGGGAACCAGAGCGACGAGCCAGGCAGTTCCTTCTCAATCATCGAACCGACCAGAAACTCGCCGGCATCAACTGTATAGAATGGCTTCATCTGTGTTTTCCTCTGGGCCTAACAGTAATTAGACTGATCCGCATAAGATGCGGGGGGGGAATTAAAGGTGTGGAGGAATTCCGGGGACATCATACTTAATTCAGAGGAATTCCGGGGACACCATACTCAATTCCGCACCTCTCACGGACGGGTCTCCCATGCTGGCACGATAGTGTCAGATGTACTTTCGTGCGGACTTCTTCTTCCGAGCCGTACGCTTGGGAGGCAGCGAGACCGTCGCCAAGCCGAGTTCCTTCTCGCGCCTCTGCAAGTCCTCCACGATCGCGTCGAGATCATAATTGAATTTCTTGGCGTGGGCGTCCCGAGCACGCCGCACCTCTTCCACGATGGGATCTTTCATGATAACTCTCCAAACAACTCATCGGGCGAGCACACCAGCGGCGGTTCGTAGCCGCTAACGACGCTTGTTTCAATATATACTTTCGGTTTCATGGTCCATCCTCGTCCACGTTGACGCTGATTCCTGGGATCATTATAGGGGACCAAGGCCAGCCGGACAAGGGAATGGGGAATTCCGCGGGCATCTATGAGCAAGTCGTTGTCAGGCCAGTTCCTTCGCCCGGTTCAGAGCCTGTCCTGAGCCATGCGAAGGAACAGGCTCTAAGCCTGTCCAAGGGACAGTCGCGGGATTGTTTCGCGGGAAGGCCACTGATCCATTATGATCTCCGTGTATCGGAAGCAGAAGGTATCGCTGTCTTTACGATAAGGAGCGGATATGAAGACGATTCTGTGCGGTGGATGCCTGTGTGGGGCCGTGCGTTATGAATGTGCCGGCGACCCCGGAAATGCCAGCTATTGCCACTGTGACGATTGTAAGAGAGCTACGGGGGGTCCCTACACCGTGGGTGTTCTCGCCCGGGCGGCGGACTTGCGGATCCTCTGCGGTCAAGTCAAAGGCTATACCACCATCGCCGACAGTGGGAGGAAGATCACGCGTGAGTTCTGCCCGAATTGCGGCTCCCCCCTGTTCACCCGCGCCGAGAAGTTTCCCGATTCTGTCTTCCTCAAAGCAGGCAGTCTGGATGAGCCGCAGCGGGTCAGGCCCAACTGCCAGATATGGGTGAAACGGGCGGTTCCCTGGGCCTACATCGATGAGACGTTGCCGTGCTTTCCGGAAGGCTGTCCGTCGGGAAAGGAGTAGGCGGTGGTCGGTAGTCAGTAGCCGGTAGTCGGTCAGACGGGGATAAGTTACCGCCTCCGGCCTGCTGCCTCAGGCCCATGTCTTGCGTCCTCGGTCTTCTATGGGTGTTTCCGTGCCCTCGCTGCGCTCGGCCGCAACCAAATCTATCCTCTCGCCAAGACGCGAAGAGCGCTAAGAAGACGCGGCCGCACCGATCTTACCCTTGGCGATCTTGGCGTCTTTGCGCGAGACCTAATCCTTTGTCCTCCCAGGTTTTGTGTCATCCTGGCGAGAAGATTTGCGCAGGAAAACAAGATTCCAACAAGTGGTAGTACGAATGGATAACAGAGACGAACCGGTCGTATTCGTGTCATGGGTGCAATTCGTGGTTGAGAAGCATTTGTGAAGAATTTCTATCAGAGTTTTGGTTTTTGCACAACATACAGGCCTCGAGAAACGTCTATAATACCAGGGCAGCCGCCGGCGGCGGTGGCTGCCATCGGAATCATCATCACCGCCGCCGCAGGTGGTCTTGCCGGTAAGAGCCTGTTCTTTTTGCACTTTTTGTCACAAAGATGAGATGTCACATTTTGGCCGTACCGTGCGAAACAAAGCCAAAAGGCAGTAGCCGGTAGTCGGTAGTCAGTAGTCGGTCGGAAGATCGGCGGACAAACAAAGCCAATTTGGGGAAGGGAGTTTCAAGTTTGAAGTCTCAAGTGTTAAGAAGGGCAAGGCCATGGTCGGGACTTCACACATCACACTTCACACTTCAAACTCCGCCGAAGGCCGGTTGTGCGAAACAAAGCCAAACTTGGGAGGACTGGGGCATGTGGGCAGAGGTGGTCATCGTGCGTGGGCCGGCTTCGCTGGAGAGTGGAACGTGCGAAACAAAGCCAATTCGCGGCGGGCGAGACGGGCAGCCGCGGACGGACCTCCCTCGGCCCTCGTTCCCACGGCCTCTGGCCCTCCCATGGCCGCGGTACAAACAAAGCCAATTGAGCGGGAAGATGGAAGAAGTCGGGCGGGACGCCCGACCTACGAAGAGCCGATCGTGCGAAACAAAGCCAATTTCCGACGGTGCCGGCGGGACACCGGCTTGTACAAACAAACCCAATTGGCCCCCGCCCGGCCGGGGACAGGGGCGGGCTGAGGCGGGCAGGAAGGGCTGGCGTGGCCAGGGCAATCGTGCGAAACAAAGCCAATTCGGTCGGCCCCCTGCCGAAGGACAAGTGCCGCATGGAGAAAGAGTTATGACAAATCGGACGCTCAAAGGGCACCCGCAGAACAAAGCCAATCTTCCTCCGGTGAGAGCCAAGACCATCGCCAAGGCCGAAGGCCTTGACGATGCCACCCAGAGGGATGAACGCGCCAAACAAAGCCAAATGGCAGTAGCCGGTAGTCGATAGTCGGTCGGAAGACCGCCGTACAAACAAAGCCAATTCTGCGGAGATGCAAGCGTGCGAAACAAAGCCAATTGCCGCACCCCTGGTTTTGGCCTTGCCGGAGGCGATGGGCTTTGTCACAATGGCATTATCGGCCCTGCGGGGCCGATAGGTACGACGATGAAACCCGCCGACGATGGTCGTCGGCGGGGAGTCTTTCGGCAAAATGGTGGCTCAGGGGTTTCGGGCGAACAAGGCCCGTGGAGGCAGCGACGATGGCAAGTGTAATCACGAGACGGCAACTGATGGGGACGGGTGTGGCGGGGCTTTGCGCGATCGCGCTGGGGGAGAGGCTCCCGGCAGCCCAAGGCCGGAAACAACCGAATGTGCTGATCATCACCACCGACCAGCAACGGGTCGATGCAATGAGTGCGATCGGGAACAAGTGGGTGAAGACGCCCAATATGGACTCGCTCGTGGCCAACGGGGTGTACTTCGTGAATTCGTATTGCCCGTATCCGCTGTGCAGCCCGTCGCGGGCCAGCTTGCATACCAGCCGGATGCCGCACGAGATCGGTGTGGACCGCAACAACCTGCCGGTCGATCCGCAGGCGCCTCTGTCCGGCCAGGTCTTCCGCGAGGCCGGCTACGACACCGGCTATGCCGGCAAGTGGCACTGCCCCACCGTGTATCCGACCGAGGGCATCGCGGGCTTCGAGGCGCTCAACACCACGACGCGTCAAGGCAAGCTCGCCCAGGTTGTGGATGAGGCCACGATGAATGCGGCCATCGAGTTCCTGCGGCGTAAGCGCGAGAAGCCGTTCCTGGCCGTCGTATCGTTCATCAATCCGCACGACATCTGCCTGCCGGCAGGCGGGGACAGCCCGATTCTGGACCAGGTGTGGCAACGGTATCAGCCGCCGGCCGGGGCCGAGTTGCCGCCACTGCCGGCGAACGCCGAGAAGACGCAGGGCCTGCCCGAGGGATTCAATCGCGGGCCCAGGCATGATGACTGGGACGAGAACCAATGGCGAAAGTTCGGCTATGCCTATTATCGCATGATGGAGGACGTGGACCGGCAGGTCGGCCAGGTGCTCCAGGCGCTGCGCGAGACGGGCCAGGAGAACAACACGCTGATCATCTTCACCAGCGATCACGGCGAGGGTCTGGGCTCCCATCACTGGACCGGCAAGATGATGTACTACCAGGAAGAGGCCGCCGTCCCACTGATCGTCAGTTGGAAGGGCGTGACACCGGCCGGCCGGATCGACCGCGAGCACCTGGTGTCCGCGCTCGACATGCTGCCCACGATCTGCGACTACGCGGGTGTGCGCGGTCCGGCGGTGATGCGGGGCACGAGCCTGCGACCGATCATCGAGAAGCCCCAGCAGCCGGGCCATGAGTACGTCATATCCGAGATGGCCGGCACCGGCGGCCGCAGTTTTATGGTGCGCACCAAGAAATACAAGTACATGTTCTTCCCGCCGGTCAATGGCCAGAAACAGGAGATGTTCTTCGATATGCAAGCCGATCCCGGCGAGATGAAGAACCTCGCCGCCCAGCCGGCCCTTGCCGCGGAAATCGAGCATCACCGCAAACTGCTAGCCGACTGGAACAAGCTCGCCGAGGAAGCCAACCACCCCATCCAGCCCGGCCCTCAAGGCCAAGCGGGCAAAGGCAAGAAAAACAAGGCCAAGGCCCAGAAGAATAAAGCCAAATAGAGGCAGGAATAGCCAGCCCTCGGGCCACTTCCGAGGGCGGCGATGCCAAACATGTGGCACAGCCGCCCCCGGCTGTGGAGAGGCTTCATGTGGAGACTGGAGATGAAGCTGCGGACAGCCAAGGTGATCGCAGTGGGGACCGTGGGGTGGGCATTCGTTCTGCTATCGGCAGGCTCGACCTGTGCGTCGGCGGGCGAGCCGGGCCTGGTCGGCCATTGGAAATTGGACGGCACTGCCAACGACAGCACCGGCAGCCATCACGGGACGCTCGTCGGCGATGCGAGGTGGGTGAACGATCCGCAGCGCGGCTGGTGCCTGGACCTCGACGGAAACGGCGACTATGTCGATGTCGGCGACGATCCGTCCCTGACATTCACCGACCCGATCACCGTCGCGTGCTGGATCAAGGTCCGCCGGTTCGAGCGAAACTGGAGTGCGATCGTCACCAAAGGAGATGACTGGGTCCTGGCCCGGACCCGGGACGACAATCGCGTGGCGTTTCTGTGCCTGGGCCTGACGGGAGGAGGCTGGCCGGAAGTCTATAGCGGCGACGTGAACGACGGGAACTGGCACCACATCGCCGGCGTGTACGATGGTTTGAAGCTCTGCCTCTACCAGGACGGCAGTTGCGCAGATTCCAAAACGCTGCGGGGTAACATCAACCACAATTGGAGCCGGGTCCTCATCGGCGAAAACGGGCAAGCGCTCAACCGCTACTGGAATGGCCTCATCGACGACGTGCGAATCTACAGCCGGTCGCTCCTGGCAGAGGAGATCGGCCTTCTGGCGGAGTCAACACTCCCTGCGCCACCTCTGCCCCGGCCTGCCCCCCACGATGTAACCGCCACCGGTCACGACAGCCGAATCGATCTCCGCTGGTCGTTCGATCCAGACCCCAACCTGGAAGGCTACAACATCTATCGCGCCGATTCCGCCCAGGGTCCCTTTACCAGACTCAACGATTCCGTACACAAGGCCTCGGTTTACAGTGACTTTTTCGGCGTCAACGGCCGGACGTATTATTATCATGTCAAATCCGTGGCGATCCGTGGCGGCGGAGAGTCCGGGCCCTCGAATGTTGTCTCCGCCTCCTCTCGTGCGATGACCGATGAACAACTCCTTACGTCTGTGCAGGAAGCGATCTTTCGATACTTCTGGGATTACGGCCATCCGGTCAGCGGACTGACGCGAGAAGGATACGGCTTTGGTCACAGCCCCGACGTCTGCACCTCCGGCGGCACGGGCATGGGTCTGATGGCGCTCTGCGTCGGCGCCGAGCGGAAATTCGTCACGCGGGCCCAGGCGGCCAACCGCGTTTTGCAGATCCTGACCTTCCTGGAGGAGAAAGCGTCCCGTTTTCACGGCGCCTGGTCGCACTGGATCCATGGCGCCACGGGTGCCACCAAGCCATTCAGCCAGTACGATGACGGCGGCGATCTGGTCGAGACCGCATACCTGATCCAGGGCATGCTCACGGTGCGGCAGTACTTCGACAATGCGAATGATGCCGTGGAGACGGAGATCCGCCGTCGGGCCACCCGGATGTGGGAGCAGGTCGAATGGAGTTGGTATCGCCAGCAGTTGCGCAGTGACGTGCTCTACTGGCACTGGTCTCCCAACTACGAGTGGAAGATGAATTTTCCCATCCGTGGCTACAATGAGTGCATGATTGCCTATCTCCTGGCAACTGCTTCGCCGACGCATCCGATGCCCGCCTCGTGTTACGAGCGCGGCTGGGCCAAGTCGGTCAACTACGCCAATGGGAACACCTACTACGGCTACCGGCAGTGGGTGGGCCCGGAGAAGGGAGGACCGCTGTTCTTCACGCACTACAGCTTCCTGGGTTTTGACCCGCGCAACAAGCGGGACAGCTACTGCAACTACTTCGAGAACAGCCGGAACATCTCTCTGATCCACCGCGCCTACTGCATAGAGAATCCGCGCGAATACGGCGGCTACAGTGGTTTGGTCTGGGGCTTGACGGCCAGCTTCAATCCGCGGGGCTACAGCGCCCACTCACCCACGAACGACAACGGCACGATTGCCCCCACGGCCGCGCTCAGCGCGATGCCTTACGTACCCGCCGAGTCCCTGGCAACTCTGAAGCACCTCTACCACACCTACGGCCGCGATCTGTGGGGGCCGTTCGGTTTCGTTGATGCTTTCAACCTGGCAGAAAAGTGGCTCGCCCCCGGTTACGCGGCCATTAACCAGGGGCCCATCGTAATCATGATCGAGAACTACCGCACTCAACTGTGCTGGAATCTCTTCATGGCCAACCCGGAAATCCCCCCCATGCTGAATGCGATCGGCTGGACAAGCCCCTAAGTGGGAAACCCGTCGTCCTTGTCGCCTTCCGTGTGGGATGATGGGGACATGCACGACACACCGCGATCATCGGCACCGGTCAAAATCCACCGGAGAAAGCTCAGGGCGGTCTGCAGAGAGGCTGGGTGTGGTCGGTATACGGTGGCGGTTCTGCACGGTCTCCAGGGAACCATCCCGTTCGACCGGCGGCGTTTACCGCTTTGCAGGCTTCCAGCAGGAGTAAAGGAACGGGCCTGGCGACGCCAAGCCCGTTCTGCCGTATAGCCGCCGGGACGGCGCTCGGGTCGCACGCCTGCGTTGCCCTATCCTCCGGCCCGGCAAACGAATCGTACCCCAGCCCCTTCGAACGGACAAGCCCGCACCAGCATGACAAACCATGGAATAAGCCGTTCTGCTGGAAGCCTGCAAAGCGGTAAACGCCCACAACTCGTGCGTCTTCGCACGAGCCTTCCGCGGAGGCACAACGCCCATGGAATCTGCCGCCATATGCCTACCGCATCCGAGAGGCTTCCTCCTGACCATTGGATTTGACGTAAGGCCGCAGAAGAGCTACACTTGCTGGCATGATGAAGTGTGATATGCGCAACCACGGGATATGTCAGCTTTGCCGCGCTGCGTCAGACCTACGGGAATCACACGTCTTTCCACGTTCCCTCATCAAGTTCGTACGCGATCCGGGTATGAACAACAGATTCTATGAGATGCACAATGGAGCGAGCAGTCTCATCCAGGATGGACCAAAGGAGTACCTCCTATGCGCAGACTGTGAGCAGAAGCTCAGCCGTCACGAAAAGTACTTCAAGGAAGCTGTCCACCTGAGCAGGCACGGAATTCAGATTGTGCAGAATGACAGCATTGCCGTCATAAGCAACCTGGACTATAGCAAGGTGAAGCTATTCCTATTGTCGGTGATTTGGCGAATGAGTGTGTCTTCCTTGCCTCAGTTCGAAAGAATCTCGTTGGGTGAACATGAGGACATCATTAGGCGCATCATCATCGACGAGAGCCCAGAAGAAACCGACAACTACTCCATTGGTGCCATGATCCCCCTAATGAACGGCAAAATAGAAGAAGGCTGGTTGTGTACTCCCTTCGTAATGAAGCACGGGGGTGGGCCTATTTACGCTATGATAATTGGAGGCATCCTATACTTGGTTTGTGTCGCCCGAGGGAGCGTTCTTCATGATTCCAAGTACCTTCTGAATGAATCAGGTACTTGGGCCATGCCCCTAATTGAATTCGACAGAATCCCTTTCTTGAAGGAGTTCATCACTTCTCAGTTCGGTAATAAGGATCCGTCCACAGATCGCACCCCAGCAGATGGAGAGACAGGGCAAACGAGAGAGTGAATACGACTCCCGTTCGACTCAAGGAGTCACTACGGTCGACGCGCGATTGGTGGGATAGCCGATGGGGAAGAATGAGATTCTTGAGGAGGTCTGGCGGAATCGCGACGAGTTTGCCGGAGAGCATAACAACGACCTCGACGCCATGTGGCCGCTCTGCAAGAGACGGAGGAGCATTCTCTCAACAAGATCGTGGATTGGCGTCAAAGAGTGCCCGAAAAGGACACTCAGGGCCGGCCATCGAAATAGGCCTTGCTGGGATGGCATGGCCTATTGGCGGTTCTCGCCCTTCAGGACCTTCGCAATCGCATCGAGACGCGCCGTGCCTTCGGAGAGGGTGGGGATGAGCCAGCCGCCTTCGTCATTCTCGTTCCAGGCGTAGATGATGATGGCGTTGGCCGGGTTGAGATCGCGGTTGGTCTGCGTCCATTCGATGGCGTCCTGGAGATGCTTTGCCAACTCCGCCGGCGTGGCGGTGACGTTGTCGATCAGCGGTTTCTGCGCGGCGGCCGGAGTCGGATCGGCTTGAGCCGCGCCCGGCATCCAACTGACGGGGTGTTCGAGACGCGGCCTCATGTCCCAGCCCGCCGTGGCGAAGGTGATCGTGGGAATCCGGTGCTGGCGGCAGGCTTCCCAATAGTGGCCCCGCACGTGGTCCGTCAGTCGGGAGTAGGACCACATTTCGCCCTGATACTGTCCGCCGGCCGCATAGGCGGAGACGGCGTCGAAGCCGAGCGTCTCCATGTCCTTCGCATCCTGTTGAGGATTGAAGCCCATCAGAACGAGATAGGGACGTTTCCCCCCGGTCGCGATGGCAGCCTCCCCGAGATCCTGGAACTCCTTCTTGCCGACCTTCTTGGGACAGCCAAACACAAAAAGCAGCGGCCGGCCCTCCAGCACGGTCTGGTAGTTGGGGTCCTGAAAGAAAGAGACCAGGCGCGGCCAGGCGCGAGCGTCTTGCGTGTCGATCCTGCTGCTTTCTTCGATGAGACAAAAACGCAGGCCGTGCTTGTCGCGAGCCTTCTGATACCGGCGCCGGGCAATGGTCAGATCGCCCTTGTCGCCGTAATCGACGAAGGCCCAGTAGTTCAGACCGGCGTTCGCGGCGTAGGCGATTTCCTTTTCCACGACGCCCAGTGCGTTGCCGTCGATGCTGACTCTGTCGTCGGCGAGCACATGGGCGAAGAACGGCAACCGGAAATGGAACTTGCGGGGACTGAGGGAACGCTCGACCTCTTTGACAACGGCCCCCTCGCCGTACCAGGCGTCCCAGCGAATGGCCCCAACGATGGGTCGGTCCGCAGTGCTTGCACGGACGGGCTGACCCATCGTTGCGAGCGCAATCATCAGAACGATGACCCACGGCACCCGCGTTCCGTTGTCGGCAGGTATCGGCAGGTACCCTTGATGAGACTGGCAATGGGACCGGCTACAGGTCATCGCATGAACAGCATCTCCGCATACGTCGGCAATGGCCAGAGCTTGGCGTCGACGATGGTCTCCAAGTCATCGGCCGTCGTCCGCAGGGCCTGCATCGCCGGAACTACGTCATTGCGGTAGCTTTCCGCCTGTTGCTCGTGGCCTTTGGTCGCTGCGGCTTTGGTACGGGCTTTCTCCAGAGCTTCGATGTTGGTTTCCAGGGTCGCGATCAGATCGCAGACGCGTTGGAGCAGTGTCTTTTGCGTGGTGGCACTGACCCCGGCACCGGATACAGCCGTGACGGCCTGCCCCAATCTGGCGGAGTATTCGCAACAGGCGGGCAGGATCTGACGCCGGGCCATGGTCAGCATCGTCTGCGCCTCGACGTTGATCTGGCGGCTGTAGACCTCGAGGAAGATCTCCGTGCGGGCCTTGAGCTCCGTTTCCGAAAGGACGCCGTGCTTCGTGAACAGGGCGATGTGCTCCGGCAACGGGATCAGCTTGAGGGCCTCGACCGCCGAGCGGATGTTCGGCAGTCCGCGCCGAGCGGCCTCCGCCGCCCATTCCTCGGAGTAGTTGTCGCCGTTGAACACGACGCGGGCGTGCCTGGTCGCGATGTCTCGCAGAATCTTCTCCGCGGTACCCCGGACGTCCGCGGCTTTCTCCAGCTCGTCGGCGATTTCGCTCAGGGTCTCGGCGACGATGGTATTGAGCGTGAAGCTGGGCCCCGAGACGGACTGCGACGAGCCGACCATGCGGAACTCGAACTTGTTGCCGGTAAAGGCGAACGGCGAAGTCCGATTACGGTCGGTGCTGTCCTTCGGCAGGTGCGGCAGCGTCGAGACGCCGAGCTTGAGCTGGCCGCCGCGTTTGCTGCTGCGGGCGCTGCCCTTGGCCAATTGTTCGAAAATATCCGTCAACTGCTCGCCCAGGAACACCGACACGATCGCCGGCGGAGCCTCGTTGGCGCCGAGGCGATGGTCGTTGCCGGCATTGGCCACGCTGGCCCGCAGGAGCGTCGCATACTTGTCGACCGCCCGCACCACGGCACAGAGCATGACCAAAAAGACCATGTTGTCGTGGGGGGTTTCGCCCGGATCCAGGAGATTGACGCCCGTGTCGGTCGCCATGCTCCAGTTGTTGTGCTTGCCCGAGCCGTTGACCCCCGCGAACGGTTTCTCGTGCAGCAGGCAAACGAAACCGTGCCGCCGGGCCACCTTCTGCAGCGTGTCCATCGTCAATTGGTTGTGATCGGCCGCCACGTTGACCGTGGAGAAGACCGGCGCCAGCTCGTACTGCGCGGGGGCCACCTCGTTGTGCTGCGTCTTGGCGGTCACACCGAGCTTCCACAGCTCGTTGTTGACCTCGTTCATGAAGTTGGCGACCCGCTCGTGCAGGGAGCCGAAGTAATGATCTTCCAGTTCCTGTCCGCGCGGCGGCTTGGCCCCGAAGAGTGTCCGGCCGGCCAGGATCAGGTCCAGGCGCTTCGCGCAGAACGACTGATCGACCAGGAAGTACTCCTGCTCCGGCCCCATCGTCGGGATCACCCGCTTGACGGTCGTATTGCCGAGGGCCCGGAGCACGCGGACCGCCTGGCGGCTCAGAGCATCCATCGACCGCAGCAGCGGCGTCTTCTTGTCCAGAGCCTCGCCCGTGTAGGAGCAGAAGGCGCTGGGGATATAGAGCGTAATGTTCTTGCCATCCTCTTTGACGAAAACCGGCGAGGTGCAATCCCACGCGGTGTAGCCGCGTGCCTCGAAGGTGGCACGCAGGCCGCCGGAGGGGAAGGACGAGGCATCCGGCTCGCCCTGCGTCAGCTCCCGGCCGCTGAATTCAAGAATGGTCCGGCCATCCTTCGTCGGCGAGATGAACGCGTCATGCTTCTCCGCCGTCAGGCCGGTCATCGGCTGGAACCAATGGCAGAAGTGTGTGGCCCCTTTGGCGATAGCCCAGTCCTTCATCGCGTTGGCGATCACGTCCGCGGTCGCGGGATCGAGCGGCTGCTCGCCGTCCAGGGTCCGCTTGAGCGATTGAAACACGTTCTTGGGCAGACATTCCCGCATCGTCGCCTCGTTGAAGGCATTGCGACCGAATACACCTGTCACACTGTTGGACATGCCAGACTCCTCAACTGCTTTCGAATTCGCCATACGTCCTCGATTCATAGACCCATCCCAACCATCGCCTGATCTTCGGCATTCAATCCCCTACAGCACTACGGCCGGGGTGCTGCGCCAGTTTCTATGATCGGCAGGATGGCCCACAAGTTATAACACCGCCCACAGTTCCCAGCCAGATAAGAGGGGCGAGGCCTGCGCCGTTCGGCGATCCCCAGCAGAATCCGCCGCCGGCAGCAAGCCCCACCCACAACCCAATGCCAACTGCACACACGGTGCAGCAAACGCCCCAGAGGACTCGTAATGCCATCGCTGCCATCCGGACCGCGCCCGAGCGCCGCGCCGGATGTCAACTTGCCCATACAGAGGAACAAATCTCGTGCCAAATCCGGCGCGTGCCCGCGCACCATCCATAACTCTTTATTCCAGCGGGTCTTACAGAGAGGAAGAACTCCGCAACGCGGCAGTACTCGTGGACACATTTTTGTAGACTTTTGCCCATGAACTTATCCCGGCTTCGCCGGGGGCTTTGCTTCGCTGCTTCAGAGAGTATGGTCTCGTCGATCGGCCCCCGTAGATCCGGGGTGGCCTGTCTTCGAGATCTTCATGGAACGGATGTAACAGACACGTTATGCTGGTACGCTTCCTCGTCTGCGTAACGCTATGGAAGGGATTGATAA
>CAYHAJ010000009.1:0-3268 GCA_964354535.1 uncultured Pirellulales bacterium | reverse complement strand
ATGGCTCGATCGCACAGGGGGCAACCATCGCCAAGGCCTTCGGCCTTGACGCTGCCACCCGTTGCAGGGAAGATCGAAACGTCGTGGGCTACCGTTCGGCGCGGGTCTCGCTGGGCGCGTGCTTATGACCCGTCGGCAGCCCACGGATGTCGTGGCTGTGACCATGGGCGGCCGCGTGCTTCTCTCGTAACAGGTCCCGTTTCTGGTAGCACTGTTCCTGGAAGACCGCGATCTCGGCGGCGAGGTTCGCGTTGGGCGAGTCGCCGAAGAAGGCGTGGATGATCGGGAAGACCAGGTCGGGCTTGGTCTTGCGGAACTCCTTCACCATCGCCTCAATTTTGGCCGTCGCGACGCCTTCCTGCATGCACGTGAACGGGCCCACGTGGAAGATGCCCGAGATGTACGCATCGCCGTGCGGGTGCATCAGCTCGTGCATGAAGTAATAGGCGATGCCGGTGCTCAAGGGCGATTCGCCTTCGATGTTGCCGTGGGTCTCGTGAGCGCGTTCCAGAGTTTCGATGATTTCCATGGGGTGCGGCAGGACATGCCGGCCCGCGAGGACCTCGTGGAAGGGTTCCGCGAGCTTCGCGGCGGTGCGCGTCATGTACTGGCCCTTGAGCGTCGTCTTGGCGAGCTTGCCCACGGAGCGCCGGATGCGACGGAAATCCCAGTCTTTGAAGCCCAGACTCGCATCGCGCTTGGCGTTGCGAACGTTCATCTTGTTCACGTAGAGCAGCCAATCGGTGATCGGGTCGCGCACGACTTCGAGCTTCGCGTCCTCCAGCCGGCGAATCGCGAAGTCGGTATACGGGTCGTGCTGCCGCATGTAGATCTCACCGATGTAGAGGACCAGTGGGAAGCGCTCGCGATAGCGGACCTTGGCGCCCTTGAAGAGCTCGACGGTCTCGTGGCCCCAGCGCAGCAGCTCGTCCGTCCGGCCGCCGGTGGCCAGGATTCCGCCCAGGGCGTCGAGCCGGGCCTGCTTGAGGGCGTCCAGGGCGGCCTTATCCTCCGCGTACGGGCGGAAGCGACGCAGGATATCCTCCAGCAGGTCCGCCGCGTTGATCCCCTTGAAGAGCAGCGCCTGCATTTTGATCTGCGCCGCGGTGCCGAGCCCGCTGGGCAACGGGATATCGACGTAGTCGGTCTCCGACGAGGGGCCGACCACTGGCACTTTCTCCAAGCCTTCCAGTTTCATGAAGTATCGCAGGACCTCGCTATACTTGCCGAACCGGCAGGGGCCGCTCGTCGTCGGGAGCATCACCAGGTAGTTGTTCTCCACCTCCGCGCGGCTGGTCTTTTCGATCTGCTCCTGCAAGAAGCCGATGGCGTCGCCCACCACGCCTTTGAGGGGGTAGCACACTTCGGTGGACACGTGCTTGCGGGCGACCTCGTAGCCGCGCGGCGTATTCGTCGGCAGGACCCGGCCCTCGATGCCGAAGTAAGCCAGCCCGCCGGCGGCGATGTAGCTGGCGTCGCCCATATAGGGGACCAGCCAGACTCGCTTGTCGTGCGTGTCGCCGGCGTGGATCTTGAGCTTCTCGATGTCCAGCTTCACCGGGCGGCTCTGATTGACGACCCGCTCGTGGGCCTCGGTCCGCGTGACGAAGGGGGCATTGTTCGTCTGGGCATCGGTCAGCAGGACCAGCAGCGGCTTGTTCACCGCCTGCTGGACCAACTCCTCCTGGTAGATCTTGAGACTGTCCGGGCCACAGGCGAAGTTGACCATACGGACCGCAAAGAGATTCGGATGGTTCGCCACGAACACCCCCGCCTGCAGAATTTTCAGCGTCTGGGTCCAGAACTCATTCTCGACGAAGTCGTGGAGGTCGATGTCCTGGAACTTGTGTTCCAGGAATTGCTGCGGGATGTAATCGAGCCCGCGCACCTGGGAGAACATGGCCCCGGAGTTGGAGCTGGCCTCGGGGTCGAGCAGAACGTAGTCGTGGCCCAGGCCAACATAAGCGGGCGCGCCCTCGGCGGTGACGCGTTCGAGGAATTTGTCGCCCTCGGCGTACAATTCGCCCTTGAAGTCCTTTTCCGCGTGGTCGGCGCGGGCAATGGCCTCGCGCAACTGTTTCTCGGAGTAACGGAAACCCAACCTCGCAAATTCAAGGCGGATCTGGCGCACCAGCAGGGGCAGGTCGCCGAAGTGGAGGATCGGGTTGAACTGGCGATTCTTGTCAAGCGAGAAGACGTCGTTGAGGATGTAGCCTTCGGACTCGGTGTAGATGCAGTACTTCAGGTCCGGCGGCTCGGGCTTTCGTTGCTCGATGAAGCTGGCGTTGAACAGGTATTCGATCCCGGGGTGCTGGTGGAGGATCGCGGTGTGGCCGGTCGCCAGCTTGCGGGCGATGCAAAACTCGGTCCGCGAGTGGTCCACGCCGATCTTGGCGATTTCTTTGTCGCTGCGCGGCGAAACCACGGGGAAGAACCCCAGCGCACGGAACAGGGCCGCGCTCCAGATGCCCTTGCTGCCCAGCGTGGCCATGCTCCGCTTGATACCGACGGTCGGACCCTCCGCCGGGACGGAGCCCACCTCGCTCAGCAGGCAGCCCTGCTTCTTGAAATGTTTATCGTAAATCTTGTGGTAGCGATCGACATAATTGGTCTTGGGCTTCTTGACGGCCTCGGAATTGCCGCGCGGGCAGAAGCCGCCGGTGATGATCTCATCGTCCTCGATCTGGAACACTCCGAGTTGGCAGTCCCGCATGCCGCAGGACTTTTCGCCGAACAGCTCGCGACAGGGAACCTTGCGCTTCTTGAAGGCCATATCCACGATCTGCCAGCCGCGGAAGGCGGTGCCATAAGGTTTGCCCTCTTGTTCCAGGCGCTGGATACCGGCGATGATGTCGAGGGCCTGGCCCCAGGCACCGAACATCTCACGGTGGGGGTACGCTTTGATCTCCTGCTCCGTCACCTGCGCCAGGGCGGCCAGAAACGCCTTGCCCAGTGCGGGTCCGCCTTGCGCGGAGCACTTGTTGCCCGAATGTTGCGCGCCGCCGACGAATTTGAAGAAGTAGCTGGCGGCGGTGCCCCGCGTGATGGCGGCAGCGATCTCATCCCGGTTGAATCCTTCCGCGATGAGCCGGTTCTCGTCCATCTCCATGAAGACGCCACAGGTCGAGTCGATAATCGGCACCCGTTCGGCCCGCAGGGCAGCATCCTGGAGCGTGCTCTCGACGTCGAGGTTGATCACATCGGCCATATTTTCGAGCGTCTGTCCGGAGCCGGCCTGGCAGCTATAGTTCATCTTGGCTTCTTTGAC
>CAYHAJ010000008.1:0-11444 GCA_964354535.1 uncultured Pirellulales bacterium | reverse complement strand
GCGGTCAAGTGCGTGGTCAAGGACCTCCGGCGGGAGTTCGTCGAGGAGTACCTCTGGCGGCTGCTCAAGGCCGGAGCGGTCTATGAGAATGGATATCTCCTGGGGACGAGCATCGCCCGGCCCTTGATTGCCAAGCACCAGGTCGATATCGCTCATGCGGAGAAGGCGACCGGCGTGGCGCACGGGGCGACGGGCAAGGGCAACGACCAGGTGCGGTTCGAATTGACCTACATGGCACTGGACCCGAGCTTGAAGATCATCGCGCCGTGGAAGGACCCCAAGTTCACGTTGACCTCGCGCGAGGCGGCGGTGGACTACGCCCGCAAGCACAAGATCCCTATCGAGCAGAGCAAAAGGAAGATCTACTCGCGGGACCGCAATCTGTGGCACATTAGCCACGAGGGGGCGGACCTCGAAGATCCGGCCAATGAGCCGAAGGACGACCTGTTCGTGATCTCCAACCCGGTCTCGAAGACGCCGAACCGGCCGGACTACGTGACGATCGGCTTTCACGAAGGCGTCCCGGTGAAGCTGGATGGCCGACTAACCAACCCGGTCCGACTCGTCGAGACGCTCAACCAGATGGGCGGCAAGCACGCCGTCGGCCAGGTGGACATCGTGGAGAATCGGCTGGTCGGCATGAAGTCGCGGGGCGTCTATGAGACGCCAGGCGGGGCCATTCTCATGACGGCCCATAATGCCCTGGAGACCTTAACACTGGAGCGCGAGACGATGCACTACAAGCAGCAGGTGGCGCTCAAGTATGCGGAACTGGTGTATTACGGTCTCTGGTTCAGCCCCCTGCGCGAGGCCCTGGATGCGTTCATCGATGCCACACAGCGCCCCGTCACCGGCGAGGTTCGGCTCAAGCTCTTCAAAGGCCGCTGCACGTCGGCGGGGGTCAAGAGCCCCAACAGTCTGTACCAGATGAATCTGGCCAGCTTCAAGATGGGCGCGGAGTACGATCAAACGGACGCCAAGGGCTTCATTCGTCTGTTCGGCCTGCCCACGCGGGTCGCCGGAATGGTCAGGCGCAGGGCGGAAGAGATGGATTAAGGATCATTGATGATTGATGAGTGGTCGAAGAGGCCAGATGTCCTTCGGCAATAATCAATCATGCATCATCAATCTGTTTGAGGGATTGCAGCGTGTCTCCACAGGAATGGATTCTGTGTATTTGGATTTTTGCACTGGGCTGCTGCATAGGTAGCTTCCTCAACGTCGTGATCTACCGCTTGCCCCGGGAGATGTCGCTGGTGCATCCGGGGTCCTCGTGCCCGCACTGTGGCCAAGCCATCCGCTTCTATGACAACATCCCCCTGGTGTCGTGGCTGGTCCTGAGGGCGAAGTGCCGCCGGTGCAAGGGGCCGATCTCGCCGCGTTACTTCATCATCGAGCTGCTGACCGGCACGCTCTTCTTGGGTCTCTACCTTGTCTATTTCCACAGCGACGTGCGGATGAGTGTGCATGTAAACAATGCCTGGTTTGTGTATTTTATCCATATCGTCTTGGTGTCGGCCTTTGTCGCGGCCTCGGCCATTGATCTGGAGCTATGGATCATCCCGCTGTCGATCTGCTGGTTCGTGACGGCGGTGGGCGTTATCGGCTCGGCCGCTGGTGTGTACCTGATCGAGCCGCGGCTGCTCCACGACAGCCTGATGTTGCCGGTCGCGTCAGCCAAGACGGGGGCACTGGCTCTGGGGGCCGCCGTCGGACTGGGCGTGAGTTGGCTGTTGCTCCGGACGGGCATCATCAGAAGGAGCTATGAATCGGTCGTCGCCCAGGACCAGGAGCAGCCCGTAGCGGAGAAGACCAAAGGGACCGTCCCGGTGCCCGCAGGCCCGGGCTCCTTTGAGGACCCCCAGTTCAATCATCGATTGGAAGCCTTGAAAGAAGTGGTTTTTCTCGCCCCCATCCTCGTGAGTACGGTAGTGGCGTGCAAGGTGCTGGGAACCTCGGGGCCGGTCGGGCGCTGGTGGAGCGGTCTGGTGGCCCACCCGGCGGTTGCGGGTCTGCTGGGCAGTGTGTTCGGGTACTTCGTCGGGTGCGCCACGGTGTGGGCAACCCGCGTCTTGGGGACGCTGGGCTTTGGCAAAGAGGCGATGGGACTGGGCGACGTGCACCTGATGGGAGCCGCAGGGGCCGTCGTAGGTCCGATCATGGTGGTAATTGCCTTCTTTATCGCGCCCTTCTTCGGCTTAGGTTGGGCACTCTTCCAAATGTTTTTCAAAGAAATTCGCCAGATTCCCTATGGTCCCTTCTTGTCAATTGCTGTGCTGACCGTTATGATCTTCCATGATTGGATTCTCAGCCGCATCTCGGTCATGTTGTACTGGTGACGCGGCCGGGTAGGGTTTGCGTTTTGCAGGGAGGTACCGCATGCGCTTCGTCCACAGAAAGTCCATCATCCCCATCGTGGTCGTTGTCTCCTTGGGCCTGATCTCCGGTTGTACCGACTACAAGAAGAAGTATGACTACCTCAACGTCGAGCACCAGAATCTCAAGGGCCGATTCGAGAACCTGGAAGGAGAGAGACAAGAGCTTGCCAACCGGGTGGCACAAGATCAGCAAACGATCGACGAACTGCAGCGGCAAATTGAAGAGCTCCACAAGACGCCCGCCCAAGCGACCGGATTTGAAGGCTTGGAGGTGGCCGTGGACGCCGCCACCGGCACGATTACCGTGACGCTGCAGAACACGATCCTGTTCGATTCAGGCAAGGCCATCCTCAAGAGCACGACCAGCAAGGAGCTCGATCAGATCGTATCCGTGATCAAGCAGAAATACGCCAGCAAGGACATCGATGTCGTGGGCCACACGGACACTGATCCGATTCAGAAGTCCTCCTGGAAGGATAACTGGGAGTTGTCGGCGCAACGGGCCCTCTCGGTGACTCGTTACCTCGTCGAACACGGCATCCCCGAGAAGCAGGTGCGTGCCGACGGCTGCGGGTCGGCCCGACCGGTCGCGTCCAACGCGACGGCGGAGGGCAAGGCTCGGAACCGCCGTGTGGAAATTGTGGTCAACCTGCGTCAGCGTTCCACGTCCGCCGCTCCGGCCGCGGTCGCCGAGTCGAAACCGAAGGCTGCTCCGGCCGCTAAGCCGAAGCCGACGGCAACATCGGCAAAGAAGAAGTAGGAAGAGCCCGGGCTCTTGACCTTGCCGGTGCGCTCACGTCGGCGAACTCGTGCTTGCCCCGGCAGAATCCAGTACTCTCAACAATACCCAAGACGGGCGCCGCGGGGCGTCTGTCTTTGTTTAGGCCCGGTTCCGAGACGGGCGATAGGGTGCCAACGGCTCCGTCGAAGCAGGAACGCATTTGCAGTGATGCCGTAAGGCGTTTCTCCGGAAGTAGGAAGTATCAAGTGTGAAGTTGGAGATGCGCGGACCTGAGGCTGAGCCATTCCCCCTGGACACTTGCCACTTCACACCTCTTCCGTGCTCTTACGGGCGCACCACGAGCCAAGGCCACGGCGATTTGAGACGAGACGGCGTCAAGCCTCCAAAGGTCGTCTGCTCACGGGCGGTTCGTTGCGGAGCACACCTGTATTCCGCCAGCTCTGTCGATGCGAACGGTGATCGCTCCGGCTTGCGCGGTGTGGAGCACTCTGGCGGGATCGGCTTTCTTCAGAACGCGTCCCTGTTCGAGGTCTGTCCGGCCGCAACTGCAGACCAATAGACTCGGCTCCAACCACCGGAGGAAATCGTTGTCCAAGGTCCGCGCCGAGCCATGGTGCGGAGCGATGACCACGTCGGCCTTCAATGATGGAGAACACCTCATGATCTCGCGCTGGGCGGGCTTCTCGATGTCCGAGCACAACAGGACTCGCCGGCCGGCGAACTCAACCAGATAGACGAGCGATTTATCGTTCTCGCTGAGTTCTTCTTGACTCGTGGACTCCCGTGTGGGCCAGAGGAGGTGAACCTGTGCGGAGCCGGCGGAGATCGTCTCAGGTGCGTGCTCCGTGCTGATGCGACTTTTCGTGAGGTGTTCTGTCAGAAGCGCGGCGGTTTCCGAGGCGGGCGCGGAGGCGAAGAACGTGTCGCCCAGATACACGCGGCGCGCGGGACGGAAGCTCACCACCTCGGGGATGCCGTTGATGTGGTCCACGTCGTGGTGGCTCGCGGCAATGGCATCCAGCCGGCCGAGCCCCAGGTAGTCCAGGCAAGGAATGACGATCCGGGTACCCACATCCTTGCCATAGAGCGAGCCGGCGTCGAAGAGGAGGTTGGTCGTGCCGGGCAATTGCGCAAGGATAGCCTGGCCGTGCCCCACGTCGAGACACGTGAGACTCAGATGGTCGCGGTGCGTCCGTTGCCATTTCGTCAGGCCCAGAGGGACCACCAGCAGCAGCACCATCGCGACGCACAGGCTTCTCTTGAGGACAGGGCGGCGCCGATGGGAAAACACTGCGAATAGGACCAGCAAATAATAGAATAGGATCAACAGCAGCGGCACGTGGCCGACCTGGAGGTAGGAAAAGTCGATCCGGGCCATGACGTTGACGATCCCGATCAGCGCGTTGGCCAGGACATTGAGGATCGAGCCCAGAAGCAGGCTCGCGGTCGGCAGGAAGAACGAAAGGACGATCTTGACGAAGCCGAGAATCACGATGGCCGTCACAAAGGGCGAGGCCAAGACCGTCCAGACACTGGCCAGCGGGGTGACATTGTAGAAGTGGTAAAGGAGAATACCGGCGCTGGCCAGCCAGGCCCCCGTGCCCACGGAGAACACGCGGATCACAGACTCTCCCACGCGCCTGATCCTGGGCGATGGTGTCGGGGTGTCTCGATACGGTGCCCGGAACCAGGCGTGGATTTGGTCGAGAGTGACGTCCTCGATGCGCGGTGCCAATTCAACGATGCCTACCACTCCCGCAAATGACAACTGCCAGCCTGCATCGAACAATTGCGTCGGCTGCCACAGCAGCAGCGCGAGGGCGGCGAGAGAGAGCGAATTGAGCGGGCGCGTGCGACGTCGAAGAAAGATTGCCAGACAGTAGACCCATACCGTGAGGGCCGCTCGCACGATAGGGGCTTGGATCGGCACGACCAACAGAAAGGCCAGTGTCACACCCATACACACAAGGGCACGGGCCGGTTTCATGAGGCCCGCGATTTTGCAGGACCACCAGACCGCTAAGATAAGAATGGCCATGTGCATCCCCGAGAGACTCAGCATATGCAGCAGGCCGGTTCTTCGAAACGCTTCATTCGTGGCGCGGTCGATGTCATGTCGTTCGCCCAGGAGCAGGGCCGCCATCATGGCCTCGCTCTGCGTTTCTGCAAAGGGGTGATCCAGTAGCCCTCTGGCGGCAAGATCCGTCAACGCGCCGCGAAGACGAATCCAGAGACCCTTGGGGGTGTCTTTGCTCGCTTCAATAGCCTCGCGCGCCGGCACCGAGGCTCCCACGAAGACATTTCGTCGCTGGAGATACCGGGCGAAGTTGAATTGGCCGGGATTCGTCGGCTCCTCGAACCGGTGGAGCCAGCAGTAGGCTTGGATGGAATCGCCCATCCGCAGATTGGGAACAGGCTCATCCACCTGCACGCGGATAGTGCCGACAGCGCGTTGCCAGCCCGTCGCACCTCTGATCTGATCCAACCGCAGGTAGAACGCACTGGACGGGTCGCCGGGCACGAGTTGCGCAAAACACCAATCACGCTGCTCCTGATACGGCTGGGTAATGATGCGGCCGCGGATAGTTGCCAGAATACGGTCCGTGTCAACGATGTGGCGGATATCTCGTGGATCCGCCTTTTCGTAAGCCAGCAGACGGATGGCGCCCAGACAGGTGAAAGCGAGCAGGGTTCCATAGGCGAGCGGTTCGGGCCGGAGGTCTGTGCGGCGGCGGGTGAAATATACCCCTACGGCTCCCGCCACTAAGCCCAGAGCAGGAAGCCAGAACCAAAGCGCTGGGGAAAGATCGGTGCGCAGGAAGGGCCGCACGAACCTATCCTGCAGGACAATTCCTGCCATCAGACCGACGGCAGGAAAGAACAGGGGGGCAGTGCTCACGAGACGGCGACGCAGACCGCCGCGTGTACGCTGCTCGTCGATCAGGGCCAGTTTCCGCTGGATCTCGTCCATTGTCAGGCGGCATTTTACTCAGGGCGGGGACGAAGGGCAAATCCGAACTGACGAGCGCTCGCTCGGTGTATAGTACCGATGACTCGTGAACTGACGCCTTCGGAAGTCTTGCAGATCGCCGCAGAGATGGAGCGCGATGCGGCCAGGTTCTATCGCCGAGCCGCGGGAATGTACCGCGATCCGAGCATGAGCAAGCTGCTTTCCGAGTTGGCGCAATGGGAGAAGCGCCACGGGGAGATCTTCAGCGATATGAAGAACCACTTCTCGGAGCGGACTGGGGAATCCGGGCGATTCGACGTTGGCCGGGCGGATGCAAGGCGACTCGACGCGCCGTCGGCGGTCTTCCAGGAGAACAGCGAACCCGCGAAAGAGCTGACCGGCGCCGAGACCCGAGCGGACGTGCTGCGGCTGGCCCTCAAAAAAGAACGGTACTCGATTGGCTACTACACGTCCTTGACGGAATTCGCGCTCGGGGCGGACAACCTCAAAGTGATCCGGAATATCATCCAGGAGGAGCAACAGCACGTGAGAATCCTCGCCCAGTCGCTCCGCCAAGGCGTCGATACCTGAGCCGGGATCGCACACAGAACCATTGACACGCCACTCCTGCCCGTGATAAAAATATTCGCGGTTGTCCTTGGTTGCAGGTTCTTTTTCGCTGTACTTTTGAACGCACACGCTATACACCTCGAGAACGTCAGCGTCGTCCGGTGGGGGCGTCCGATCCTCGCCGGCATCTCCTTGCGGGTAGCACCGGCTGCCTGCTGCGCGATCCTGGGTCCGAACGGCTCGGGCAAATCGACCCTGCTGGCAATCTTGAGCGGTTACGAATGGCCGACCGGCGGCACCGTTCGCATCGGGGGCCAGGCGTATGGCGAGGTCGATCTCACCCTCGTCCGGCGGACCATCGGGTTGATCGAGCCTTCCCGGAGTCCGGCGTTTGACGAGCGCATGAGCGTGCGCGACGTGGTAGCCACCGGCCTGTTCGGGACGATTCGCCTGCCTTTCCACGAGGAGATTCCCTCTCAGGCGTGGGATCGTATTGAGGACGAAATCGGATCGTTCGGGCTGGGTGGCTTGGCGGATGACGGCTTCGCGCAACTGTCCACCGGCGAGCAGATGAAAGTGCTGCTGGCGCGGGCCCTGATCGGAGAGCCGCGGCTCTTGCTGCTGGATGAGCCGACGGCCGGATTGGACATGGGAGCCCGGGCCGCGTGCATCGGGGCTCTCGACCGGCTCCTGAACCGCGCCGATCATCCCACCGTGGTCATGATTTCCCACCATCTTGACGAGCTGCCGCGTTCGGTAGACCAAGTGGTTCTGCTCAAGCATGGCGGTGTGTTCGGGGACGGCTCGCCCGAAACGACGTTGACCTCGGAGAATCTGAGCCGGCTGTTGGAGTGCCGGGTCGAGGTATTCAAGAACGACGGACGGTATGTGGCCAGCGTGAGCGATGGTTTCTGATGGAGGCACAACGCCGCCAGACGCGGACACTCCTTGAAAAGCTGTACGCCAGGTACAACCATCGCACCTTCGTGCCCCCGGACCCGCTGCAGTTCGTCTATCGTTACACCGACCGCCGGGACATGGAAATCGCGGCGTTCCTCGCGTCGGCGCTGGCCTACGGTCGCGTGCGACAGATCGAACGCAGCCTGAACCAGCTTTTCGAACGGATGGACAACGCTCCGTTCCACATGGTAGTCTGAAATCTTTCTTTGCTTTGGGCTATCGCAGCGAGGCGGCGACGGTATTGCCGGCGTTGAAGGTCACGCGAGCTTTCGCCCTGATCGAGCCAGCGGACCCGGTGAAATATGACTTCGCTCTCTCCCGCATCGGTATCCTGGAGGACTGCCATGGCCGCCGACGGGCCGAATGTGAAATGTGCGAGTTAAGCAACGTATGTCTGAAGCGGGGGCTGTCGCTCGGTGCTCCATCCCAAGCACCAACCCTTTTGACCTGTGATTTCGAAACTCACCTGGCTCCACAAAACAGCATACGTTCTGAAGCTTGTGATCGCCAATCTTGACGGTGACCGGGACCTGCGTTCTGAGCAACCGGGCTTCGCCCAGCAACAGCTTCGCATGGATAGGATCGGCCAAGCACCGGATGGTGATCAACCTGGTGAGAGTAACCATGTCTCCAAACCGGACATTCTTCGGCCGGGCCAGGATCTTCTGTAGAAGCTGCCGCTTATTCATTGTTCTCTCCCTGGGATTCACAAGGTGACGTCTATTGCCGCAATTGGCGGCTCGTTCGTCAAGACGCGACGGCATCCGACGACGGAATGCCACACGCGCTGCTGGCCTTTCACGGCGGCGGGGGAGTATCTTCTCTCCCGGACACGTAGACCCTTAGCACCAATTGGAGGATGTTCTCCGCGGCGTCGCCGCCACCGCCGGCGGACTGCATCAGCAGAAAGCTACCGTCGTTCTGCCTGCTGGCCACGGATAGGGTAGTGATGGCGTGCCGGCCCTTCACGGGATTGTCGCCGATGCTACGGGACTTGGTACCACCGATCCGGACGTAGGTCTTGAGTCGGTCACTCGTATTCAGATCGCCGTCGAGCGGGTACAAGGCCACGATCATCTGCTTGTCGCCACCATCCGACCACCGGCAGAGGCCGCCGGAGAGCTCTTTGACCCACTGGCCGTTCTTGCGAAGAGTGATCGTGTGGAAGATGAGGGCGCCCGGTGAATCACAGGCCACATGGAAGCGCCACATCTGCAGGCTCAGGATCTCGGCAATCTCATTGTGCCCGGCGCCGATAGGGGTGACTTGGAGATCCACGCCGGCCGGGCTGCTCGCGGTTGTAGTCGGGCTGGTTTCGGCGGTTTTCGTCGCACTGGGCACGGACGGCGCCGGCCTGCGGCGACAGCCAATCGATAAGCAGAGGACCAAGAATGCCATTCCACAGAGGATGACCTGTCTCATTGTTTGCTCTCCAGGATGTCCGGTCATTTGTGGTCCACAAACGTGCCCCTACCATGCCATCTCCTTGCGGAACAACCGCCGGTCCCAATTTTCAAGGCTGGTGCAGAGGCTGTCAACACTCTCGTGGCAGGCTTTCAAATGCCGGAAGGTATGGTAAACTCGTAGGGACCATCGAGCGTATAGGTTCCGGGACGGAAGCCCGGTAGGAGCCTTGGTCTGAGAAAAAGGATGGTAATGAGAGATATCGAAAAGTACTCATCGGCATACACACTCTCCGACATGGAGATCTTTGTCTTTCCGGAGCTGATGTACAGCTTAGTGCTGGCGAACCTCATGAGTCCGGTGATCTGGAAGTGGCGCGAGTTGGAATCGTTCCGCAAATTGGAGGGCAAAGGCACCTATAAGCGTCTGATGCGGCTGCGGCAGTTCATCATGGACGAGTTCGACTTCAACCTCGACCTCGAAACCTGGGGTCTGACCGACCGGAACACGGAGCTGAAGCGCTTCGCGCCGTACCTGTCGCCGCCGCAGATCGCCCGGAGCAACGCCCTGTTCGGCTACGAGGGCGACAAGTACTACTTCGATGTCGATATCCGCAAGCACTTCGGCCTGGACAAGTATACCAGTGACGCGATCCCGTACTGGAAAACGGAGACGGTCGAGGCGATGGACGCCTTCCGCCTCAAGCCCGGCTATGGGAGGGCGGCGGGGGAGTGTGTGTCCCTAGCAGCTCTCTACGCGGCCGCAGCGTTCATTGTGGGTGGGATCCCGCTCGAAGACATCTACATGATCCTGACCCCGCTGCACTCGCAGAACTTCCTCGACCTCCAGGATGGTATCCTGACCAACAACCGCCGACTGGTCACGAAGTCCATGTGGTTCAACGGCACCGAGATCTCCGACAAGGCCCAGCGGGCCCTCCGCAATGAGCGTGTCACGGTTGTCGCCCACAACACCGGTCACATCCACTGCCTGTACCAGGACGCCACGATTGATCCCCAGGCCTACGCGCACTTTCGGACCCGGCTGGCGGACTATCTTTCGGCCGAGCTGACCTTCACCGTCTTCGCCAGCTTTCTGCGCGCCGTGCCCCGGTACCAGAAATATTTCCAGATCTGCCGGGAATGTCACGGCCAGCCGCGCTTCCTGCCGGCCGAGATGCTTTATCATTACGAGCACGGCAGCCCCTACAAGATCGGCGACTCGACCCACGAGAGACTCCTGGCCGAGGTATCTGAGGAGGACTTCGTGCCGTACGAGCTGCCGGGGCGCGTTCGGTGCGACCAGCTTTGCGAGTTTCTGACGCGCCACAAGACCGACGTGCGCGAAACGCGCGGCCGGGAGGCGCTGCGGAAGGTCCTGAGCGGGACGATCCCAGAGGTGGACCAGCTTGTCGAGGACTTGCTGAATTTCGTCCAGATCGAGGCCCAGTTGCCCGACACGGACAAGAACTTCGCCGATACCGGCGTGATCCAGATCTCCGTCGATCAGAGCCGGGACCAGATCATCGGCGACCTGCGTCAAATCCGCAGCCAAAACCCCGTGGCAGACTTGGCCTTCTACGCCTTCCGGGACATGGAAAGCTGCGCTTGGGAGCCCTTCGTAAAGGCGGCCGTCGAGCGCAGCCCCGTCTCCCTCGAAAAGACGAAATCGCTGTCCCTCGGTGCGGTCTACGACTGGCTCAACCACATGCCGGGCAACTCGATCTACGACGGGAACCGCCTGGCACAGCCGGATGAACTGGCCAACTATGGCACGGGGGACGGCCTGGAAAAGGCGTTTCTGTTGGCCAACGTTCTGCGGCACAGCCATCCCGAACAGGCACTTCATCTGGAAGCAGACAATCGCAGCGTTCTCCTGCGGGGGGCTCAGGAATACAAATTCGTTTCCGCCAAGACCCTACAGGGCCGGGTGGACATTGAGCCGGATGGCGCCATCAGAGCACAAAGCAGACTTGTCCGGCAGCCATAAAGCCGAATTCGAGATGTGAGATTCTGAGCTTGAGGTTTCAATCTCACCGGCGGCGTGGCTCGGCCTGCCTGCTTCTGAAGCTCGGCGAGATAACCGTACCACTGCTTCTCAATGTCTTCGATTGTGCCGATACATTTTTCGAAGGCGGCTGATCCGCCGCCCTCCGCGATAAGCCGGCTCAAGCCCTCTCTGTATTTGCCGTTCTCGTAGTGCATGAGGAAATGCGTGAGGCTCCACCAGTGGAGGTAGTAGAGATTGAAGAGACTGTAGCAACGTTACAGAGAATAGTTACCCCGTTTCCGAACGTTGTTGATGGAGGGTGGCCGTGGTTTGGTGGCGTGCGGGAGCCTGCAGGTCACGCTGCATGTCCAGGGCAATGCGGCGGCGGATCGTTTGCTGGGTCCGGACACGATACACCGCCTTTTGCATCTTGCGATGGCGGCGGTTGCCA
>CAYHAJ010000007.1:0-28806 GCA_964354535.1 uncultured Pirellulales bacterium | reverse complement strand
CTCGGCAAAATTGAAGACCAGGTCCCAGCGCTGGCCGGCGGCGAGCTGCCCCGCAAGGGCGAGGCCGCTGCCGATGCGCTGGACCGTATATCCCAGCGACTGAATCGCCTTTTCCAGGGCGGCGATGGTCCCGGCCGAGTCGAACTCGGCCACGTCCTCTTCGCTGAAGCCCTGAGCCAAGTAGTCATCGCGCAGGTCGTAGACCAATCCAATCGTCATCGGCTGGGCACGCCGGCACGAGCCGGACGTGATCGTCTGAGAGGTTGATGTCTTTTTCATTTCCCTATGCTACTTATGAGCAAATACCTTGTTCTGCCACGTCGACTGCAGGGCCGGTAGCCGACCCCACTAACATAGCCTGTCCAGAGTTGTGCGTCTATAGATTGCTTCGCCGCGCTCCCGAGAAACAGGCGACTCGGGGGCCACGCCCGAACTTGTTTGAGCGTGCCCTCCCACGCACACCGAGACACGCTCCAGCTGCGCTTGGGCGGGCACCCCGTCCTCTGAGGTTGGTTCCTTCGGGTTGGGCACTATGGGCGTATGCCTTGGGTGCCAGGTCTACGCCTGCATAGACAAGCTCGACGCGAGGAACTGAACATGCTTACACAGGCGTAAGCATGGCACGGGGCTCCCAACGCCGTCCCTCGCGTTGGGAACCCCAGCCAGAGCTTTCGGTTTGGTTGCTCTGATTTCTTTAGAAATCGCCGACCGACTCATCCGAGGTGCAGCAGGGCTGGCGTCGCGCGTGGCGCACCGTCTTCTCCGGCTGGATCCGACTGTACTGGCCCGAGGCCAACTCCCAGACGCCCGGCGCGGAATCTCCCTGCGGCATCCGGCAAGGGCCTTCGCACCGCTGCTGCGGCTCCGGATAGGCGATCAACATACCCTCGTAGTTCCGCAGCACCGTGTGCGTCGGGCTCTGCGAGACCACGTAGGTCGGCAGGACGGGGATCTTGCCGCCGCCGTGCGGGGCGTCCACCACGAAGGTGGGGATTGCCAGACCGCTGAGCCGGCCGCGCAGATACTCCATGATCTCCATACCCCGTGACACCGGCGTGCGGAAATGCTCCACGCCGCGGACGAGATCGCACTGATACAGGTAATAGGGTCGGATGCGGTTCCGCACCAGGGCCCGGCAGAGCTGCTCAATGATCTGGGGATTATCGTTGACCCCTCGCAGCAGGACGGACTGGTTGCCCAGCGGCACGCCGGCGTCACTGAGCCGGTTGCAGGCCGCGATCGATTCGGGCGTCAGCTCCTGCGGATGATTGAAGTGGGTATTGATCCAGATCGGGTGATACTTGCGCAGCATCTGACAGAGCTCGTCCGTGATCCGCATGGGCAGCACCACGGGCACGCGGGTACCGATGCGAATGATCTGGACGGACGGCACCTGACGCAGGCGGGACAGCACCATCTCCAACTGCTCCGTGCTCATCGTCAGCGGGTCTCCCCCGGAGACGATGACGTCACTGATCTGCGGGTGCTCCGTAAGATAGTTGGCGATCTGCTCCAGCCGACGCTTGGTGATGCTGGTCTCCCGCGTGCCGGCGATACGCTTGCGCGTGCAATGCCGGCAATAGGTCGAGCACATCGTGGTCGCGATGACCAGCGCCCGGTCCGGATAGCGATGCACCATGCCCGGAACGGGCATGTCATGGCATTCCTCCAGCGGGTCGGGCGTCAGGAACGGCGGATCGACCAATTCCTGGGCGTGCGGCACACAAATCTGGAAGACCGGGTCGGAACTGTCCGCATGGCGAATGAGCGACGCATAGTACGGCGTAATCGCCATCGGATATTTGGCCATCACCGAGGTCAGGTCGGGACTCCCCGCCAAGTGCGGGAAGGCGGCCAATAATTGTTGTGGGGTTCGAATGCGATTGGCCATTTGCCAGCGCCAATCATCCCATCCTTTGGGCCGGCAGGGGCTCGGGGCCTTCAGCGTGGCATTTGGCGCTTGATGCCTCCGAGCAATGGTTTCAATCGGGGTCAGTGTCGCCGCTAACGGCGGAGGTTCCCCCTCGTCGGTTGCACAAACGGAAGCTCCTCCATGAGAAGAGTCGTCGCCTCCAATTGCAGGAGTTGTTGACATGATACGCAATTCCTTTCCAATCCACCTTAACCTGCACGTAGCACGCACACGCGTAACTACGGTTGTTCCATGAAACTGATCACACCGCCAAGAAAGGCCTCTCGCAGCGGCTCTATACTTTCTCGGACTGTCTCGGGTTTCATGGTAATCATCGCGAATGACAAAAATCCCGAAACAAAACCCGCCACGGCACAAACCAGACGTCGGATCTTCATCACGTCCACCGGCTGGGGCAGGAACGGCCAGACCAACTCTCCCACGCGGTGGAGATACTCCTCGTAAGGCCGCTCAATCTCGCAGGTCACACCGCGATCCAGCCTCAGGAGCATTCGGCCCTGGAAGAGCAGACTGTATTCCTCCTGGTGGCTCAGAAAGAACTCCACGTGCCCGTTCACCAGTCCGTCGAGAGCCTCCCGCAGGGAGTGCGGCTCACCCACGGCTCGGGATATGACCCCCAGCAGGTCATCGATAGACTGCTCGATGAGCGCCCCGATAATGGCGTCCTTATCGGCAAAATGCCGATAGAACGTTCCTTTTCCCAAGTCCGCCCGTTGCGTAATTGTCTCAATGGTGGCGGCATCGGTCCCCACCTCGGCAAAAACCGACAATGCCGCCTTCAGCAGGCGCGTCCGCGTCTTGGACACGCGCCGTTGAGTCCGATTGGGCAGGTCCGGTTGCGTGACTGTGTCGTTCACAAATGACGTTATAGTCACCTCTGACCCGCACGTCAATACCATATATGGAAAAAACCCACACAATTTTACAAGGGATAGGGATACGGGTGGTGGTATGGTCGTTTTCCGCCACACTGTGCTCGCAACTCGACGGGCAAATCCTCCCGCTCTGACCTGCTGCCGGCAGGCGGGACAATCCTGCATAATTCGGACTTGGTTCTTCCAGAGTGCAGGGCGAACATGCCTTGGCGCCATGTCCTTTCTGGGGGTCGGTGATCGTACGCTGATGTATGTTGGCGAGTCTCACCCGCCCGGACAACAGGGAAATATTGAGTCCAATAATACGACGAAGGAGAAAGATCATGAGGAGAGTAATGCTCACGCTGTCCACCGTTCTGCTGCTTGTCGCTTTTACGCTCGCCGGCTGCGAGACCACGGAGACGACGACCCCCTCCGGGACGACCACCACCACGACCAGGACCGCTCCTCCGACCACAACCCAGAAGGCTCCGGCAACATCTGCCCAGACGCCTGCGCCGAAGTAGCCGTGGCGCAACCGGCAGATGGGTGACCGGCGCCATCAGCGATTGGCGCCGAGATCGTCGCGCCGCAAAGACCAGCGCGGCTGTTGCGCCGCTCGAGGTGGGACGGCCGGAATCGTCGGCCACCCCGCGTTCCCAGCACAGAGAACGCCGATTTCTGTCCGGTGTGCCGACGTTTTCTGCCGGGCCCGGGCCCTCCCAGCCCCGCTGCCTTGATCGCGCCTGAACCTGCCAGGTGCCGTGCCCTACTCTTGTCGTGCATCCCTCCGGGAACCGTGACCGGCTTTCCGGGGTGACAGCGGCTCAGGCATCGGGTATCATAGCCACCCTAAGAAAGGAGGCCACGGATATGGCAAAGGAGTTGGTGGGAATCATCGGTGGCACCGGCTTGGGCGACGTGCTGGCCGGCCAACTATCGGCGGTGGAGTTCCGGGAGGTCCAGACACCGTTCGGCAAGCCCAGCGGACCCATTCTGCTCGGCACGCTCGGCACCCGGCGCATCGCCTTCCTGAATCGCCACGGCGAGGGACACAACCTCTCGCCCAGCGAAGTGCCCTACGCGGCGAACATCTTCGCCCTCAAGCAGCTCGGTGTCCATGCCGTAATCGCCAGTGGCGCCGTCGGGTCCCTGCGGGACAAGATCGCTCCGGGCCATCTGGTGCTGGTCAATCAATTCATCGATAAGACGTTCAACCGGACCAACACCTTCTTCCGCGGTTTCGGAGCAGTACATTGTGAGATGGCCGATCCCGTCTGCGGCCGGCTCCGGGAGATCCTCCTGCATATCGCCACGCGGCTCGACGTGACGACCCACTTGAACGGCACCTATGTCTGCATGGAAGGGCCCCAGTTCTCCACGCGGGCCGAATCACAGATGCACCAGAGCTGGGGCGGGGATTTGATTGGCATGACGGCCCTGCCGGAGGCCAAGCTCGCGCGCGAGGCCCAGATGTGCTACGCGCTGGTGGCCCTCGCCAGCGATTACGATTGCTGGCGGTCCCACGACCCATCCAAAGGCAAGCAGACCCTGCTCCAGGAGATTCTCTCGAACCTGAAGATGGCCACCGACAACTCCCTCGCGCTGATTCAGGCACTGCTGGCGAGCGACCAGAAGCTGGTCCAGGAAGAATGTCCCTGCCGAAAGAGTCTCGAACTGGCGGTCTGGACGGACCCGAAGTGGATCGACCCCGAGAAGAAGGAGCGCCTGGGGGCGCTGTTTGAATGAATCGGCAAGCAGTTGCCGCGAAAATCATGGAGCGGTTGCGCCGCTCGTTTCGTCGGGCGTCGATCGGCGCGCGTCCGCGATGTTCCACGCTGGACGCAACCGATACGAGCTTCGCAACCTCAGCCGCTTCACGTTTCGCGTGAAAGGATGACAGATGAAACGCAGGATTTGTAGCATCTTGACGACGGTAGTCGCTGTGATGTTCCTCCCGGGATGTCAACAGCCGCAGCCAGAGGCTCCCAACCAGCAGCAGGCCCGGCTCCTGGCAGCGCAGAACGCCGATTTGCAGAAGCAGTTGGAGCTGCGCCGGGCCGAAATCAAGGTCTTGCAGGAGAAGCACGCCAAGGAGCTTCGGCAGCGCGATCAGGAACTGATCCGTTGCAGGGTCCGCATCGACGCTCTGCAGCAAGACCTCAAGAAAGGGATGCAAGAGAAGGTCAAGAGCCTCACGGCCCCGGTACTGGACGAAAACGCCAGACTGCGCCAGGAAGTTGCGGAACTGAAAGCCCAGATCGAGAAGCTCAAAGCCGCCCCGGCGAAAGAAGGCCAGTAGCACGGGCGTCCCGCCCGTGCAAGCAGGGCCAAGATGGCCCTGCGCCCCATGGGCAAGATGCCCATGCTACGCTTCCGCCGCCGCACAGACCTTTTTGACCGCGTCGACGCAATTCGGCAGATCGCCATCCAGGTGATGCCTGCGCATGGCGGCGGCGACCAGGCCGACAAACATCGGCTGGGGCCGTAAGGGCCGCGAGGTCAGGCAGGGATGCGCCTGCGTCCCCATGAAGAACGGATGCTTCGGCAGTTCCAGGATCTGCATGATCGGCTGGTCGGGGGCCTTGCCCGAGAAGACCAGGCCGTTCTTCTGAAGGGCCTCGATGTACCTGGGGTCCACTTCGTAGCGGTGGCGGAATCGCATCCGGACGGTGTCCTTGCGGCCGAACAGGTCCCAGGCCAGTGTCTGGGGCTGAATCTTGATGTCCCGGCCGCCGAGCCGCATGTTGCCGCCGAGCCCCTCGATCTTCTTCTGCTCCGGCAGGATATCGATCACCGGCTCTCCGGTGCTCGCATCCAACTCGGTGCTATTGGCATTCTTAAGGCCACAGACATTGCGGGCGAACTCGATCACCGCCATTTGGAACCCGAAGCACAGGCCCAGGTACGGCAGGTTGTTCTCGCGGGCGTACTTGATGCAGGCGATCTTGCCCTCCGTGCCCCGGGACCCGAAACCGCCCGGCACGATGATGCCATCCACGTCGGCCAAGTGCTTGGCGACGTTGGCATCGGTGATAGAAGTGGTCTCGATCCACTTGAGCTTGGCGTCGCAGCCAAGGGCGATGCCGGCGTGTTCGATCGCGTTGATGATCGACGCATAGCTGTCCCGCACGGAGGTGTACTTGCCCGTGATGCCGATCGTGACCTCGTACTTGGCGTTGCCGATCTTGTCCATGAAATCGCACCACTTGGCCCAGGCCTTCCGCTCGTGGCGCAGGTTGATGCGGTCTTCGATCTTGAGCAGCCTCAGCACCTCGAAATCCAGGCCATTGTCCCGCAGCATGGAGGGGATCGTGTAGATGCTCGCCGAGTCGTGCAGGCCGATCACCCGCTCGAACGGCACGTTGCTGTAGACGCTGATCTTCTGGCGGGCCTTGTCGTTGACGGGGTTCGTGGCCCGGCAGACGATGATGTCGGGCTGAATCCCGAGTTGCATGACCTGCTTGATGCCGAGTTGGGCCGCCTTGGATTTCTGCTCCCCCAACGCCGGCGGCTCCATGATGTAGGTCAGGGCGACGAAACAACAACTGCCCGGCCCCTCTTCGTAAGCGAGCTCGCGCATCGCTTCGATGTAGTAGGCGTTTTCCAGGTCGCCGACCGTGCCGCCGATCTCGACGAAGACGACATCCGCCTTGCTGCTGGCGGCCAGCTCGCGCAGCCGCAGCTTCACCTCGCCTGTGACGTGCGGGATCATCTGCACATCCCGGCCGAGGTAGTCGCCGTGGCGCTCCTTGTTGAGCACAGAGTTGAAGATCTGCCCGCTGGTGGCGAAGTTGGCTCTGCTCAGCTCCTGGTCAAGAATCCGCTCGTAGGTGCCGAGGTCCATGTCCGTTTCCATGCCGTCGTCGAGGACGAAAACCTCACCGTGGCGGAAGGGATTGAGCGTGCCGGAATCGATATTGAGATAGCCTTCGAGCTTGATCGGAGCGACCTTTAACCCTTTATCCTGCAAGAGCTTAGCCAGGCAGGAGGAGAAGATCCCTTTGCCCAGGCCGCTCATGACCGTGCCCATCACGAACACATAGCGGGTCTTTCCCTTCTTATAGTTCGCCGGCATCGGCGAGAAGAACTCGCTCTCGGTCGATGCATCGCTGATTTTCGTCAACAGTTCTTTGCTATCTGCCATCTCAATGCCAATCTCAAAGTTTCCCATACTTCCCGGCTCGATCATCCATGACTCGGCTCTTCAAAAGCATAGACACGCCCGATCACGCGCGAACCTCCGTGTTGCGCGCGTCCCGTACCGAAGGCTCCGACCTCAATCGCGTGCTCCGAATGAAGCTCAGAGTGTTGTCGTATTTGGCACGAATCTCCTTCTTGTCCTCGTTCGTGCATTGGCTCTCACTTTCCCTCCACATTTGCTCTATCGCCGCCTCCGCCCGATTGTCCTTGGCGAGTCTACGCGCGAAGAGTCGCTCGGTCGACGCAGATCTTTGTTGCGTTCCATCTGCCACCTTCTTTACCTTCACTGGAACGTCATAGCACACGTAATCTCCGCGACGCGCCAAATCAAGCCCCAGTTCTCTGACATATCTGTCCACGCTTGGAGCCATTACCAGCCCGATCCAGTCCTGCATTTCGCATATCTATAGGCTTCCATGAGAGCATCTCCCACCAAGATGCCCCTGTTCTTGTCCGCGTACAACTCACCGATGGATAGAGCTCCCCTAAATGGTATCTTCTTGCCGATCATGCTCGCGAAGAAGCACCGCACAACCATATCCATCATCCGATACGACTCCCCTGAAACAGCATCGGCGTAAAACACGAACGTGTCTGAGAAGCAGGCATACTCAAAACTCAGCTTCCGGAGCTGCTGTTGCGTCTGGCGTTCCTGGTCGATCGACTCGATAATTTCAACGTAGTGATCTTCCACGAAGGCATCCAGATTTCCGTGTGGGGACGCCCTCAGGAATTTATGCACTCTCGCGCCAAAGCCCAGGACGTCGAAATAGGCCAGCCAACACGTGCCATTTGCGATTGAATTGTTGGCACCCCCGGTCATTTCGTTCCTCCCCCAGTCTCTTCTCTTGCACGGCCTGCGAGGCATCGTTTCACGAACGCCGCGTACTGCTCCGGCGTGTCGATGCCCTCGCAGGTGTGCTGGACCTTGCCGACGAGAATCGTGTAGCCGTTCTCGAGCGCCCGGAGCTGCTCGAGCTTTTCGAGTTTCTCCAAGGGCGTCTGCGGCAACGCGGTAATCCTCAGCAGGAACTCCCTGCGATAGGCGTAAATCCCGATATGACGCAGATACTGGCTAACATCACCCACGCCCGCCCGCTCCCGATCATAGGGAATCACCGAACGGGAGAAGTAGATTGCCCTCGCAACCTGGTTGGGTAGTCGGTAGTCGGTAGTCGGTAGTCGGTCGGTGCCTGCCCGCCCGGTATCCGAATCTGCAATCATGTCACCCCCGGCCTTGACCGGGGGCCGCAATCCGCAATCCGCAATCCCAACTACCACTTTAACCACGTTCGGATCGGCGATTTGTTCGCGGGACGCAAAGCCCGTCGCCAGGGTGGCCATGGGCGCCTCGGGGCTATCGCGCAAAAGCCGGGCGAGGTAGTCGATATGGTCGGGGTCGATCTGCGGCTCATCGCCCTGGACGTTGATCACAATTTCTGCGTCCGTCTGCCCGACGGCCTCCGCGATTCTATCCGTTCCGCTGTTATGTTTGGTCGAGGTCAGCACGCACTCGGCCCCGAACGTGCGGGCCGCCGCGACGATTTTCGGGTCGTCGGCAGCGATGACCACCCTCTCCGGCAGCTTCGCCAGACGGGCCTGCTCCCACGTATGCTGGATCAGAAACTTGCCCGTATCACGAGCGAGTACTTTCCCGGGGAATCGTGTCGACGCGTAGCGAGCAGGGATACAGACGATTGTTTTCACATTGATCCAGGCCAACACTCAACAGCCGCTATCATAGGGTTTGTACCCTGCTCTGTCAACACCGGCCATCGGCTTGGATCGATTATTGCGGATCCTCGTAGGGCTCCGGCTATCCCAAGACTGTGGGTGGCAGCGGCAAGGCCGCAGGCTTTGCGCAGGCCTTACCGATGGCGAATGGGCAAAACCATCGGCAAGCTGCGAAGACTCCGTTTGCCGCTGCCACCCGGCATTCAGAGAATTAGCGTGGCCGGAGTACCACGGGACTCACTCGGTGGAAGCGGCTGTACTCTCTGGGACCCTTTCTTGGCGAGACTCGGAGCCTCGCTTTGAACGACCAATACTTGACCGTATACACCAGCCCGGAACGCGATCGAGTGCTGCGCGTTCAAAGCCAGATCAAATCAATATGTGTGACGGTGAACCCGGGAGGTCCGGAACCCATACACGGCGATTACCACGAAGCACAGCAGCGGCAGCACGAACGAGGCCCGCGTGCTCGACAAGGTCATAAATCCCAGGTTGAAGCCGTTCATATCCATGATCGCGCCCTGCAGCGGCGGCATGAGGCAGCCCCCGCCGATGGCCATGATCAGCCCGGCCGCTCCCAGCTTGGCATCGTCCCCGAGTCCTTTGAGGGCAATCCCGTAGATTGTGGGGAACATCAGGGACATGCACGCCGAGACGCCCACGAGGCAGTACAGGCCGACCATGCCCCTGAGGAAGATGGTCCCGGCCACCAGAGCAAAGCCGCCGATCGCCAGCGACATCAGCAGGCCGCCCGGGCTGAAGTACTTCAGCAGGAACGTGCAGATGAACCGGCTGCTCACGAAGATGACCATGGCGACCATGTTGTACATCTGACCGGTGGTCTTGGGCAGGCCCAACTCGTTCTCCGCATACTGAATGATGAACGTCCAGCACATGATCTGGACCCCCACGTAGAACGCCTGCGCGACGACGCCCTCGAGGTATTTCCGGTTAATCAGCAGGCGCTTCAGCGTGGGGCCGAGATTGATCTGGGTGTCGTCTTCGCCCTTGATGCGCGGCAGCCGCGCGACCGCAAAGACAACCAGGGCGACCAGCACCACCAGCCCCAAGGCCAGATAAGGACCGATGATCACATTCAGGTCATGCTGGCTCATGGCAGTGAACTTCTCCGGCGCCGTCTCCTGGAGCACACGCCGGGCGGCTTCGTCGGTCGTGTCGAGCTTGGCCAAAATGAGATTCCGAGCCGTCAACATGCCCAGCAGCGAACCCATGGGATTGAAAGATTGGGCGAAGTTCAGCCGCCGGGTCGCGGTGCCCTCGGGACCCATGGCCAGGATATAGGGATTGGCGCTGGTTTCCAGGAAGGACAGGCCGCAGGTCATGACGAAGTAGGCCAGCAGGAAGGCCCAAAAGGCCATCATCCAGCCGGAGGGGATGAACAGCAGGCACCCCGCCGAGTACAGCGACAGACCCACGAGGATGCCGCTCTTGTAGCTGAAACGCTTGATGAACAGCGCCGCCGGGACGGCCATGAGACAGTAGCCGCCGTAAAAGGCGAACTGCACCAGCGAGCTTTCGAAATTGCTGATCAGCAGGATGTTCTTGAAGGCGGCCACCATCGGGTTCGTGATGTCGTTGGCAAACCCCCACAGGGAGAAGAGCGTAGTGACCAGGACGAAGGACCACAGGAAATTCGCCGGAATGACCCGACCGGCCCCGCGTGCCGGCATTGGAACCGCCCCTGCCGTTGCATCCATGCCGGGTGAACCTTGTGATTGATCTGCCATTGCTTGGGCCTCATCGTAATTGGATACTGTCTTCGTCCGGGCTTGACGGCCATCTCTTGCCCGGATTCCTGAACATCATCGTATCATGGCGATCCGCGTTCAAGGTGTCAAGATGAAGATGGAGCGCGCGGGTCCAGACACGCGGGGCGCGAGAGGGGTGCATGTCCGTTCCTGCGCCACAACGGTCGTGCACCCTTGCAGCTCAGGACATTGACAGCGATGGCGCGACATCCTACACTCGGACCACCATGAAAGGGACTCGGCATGATTGACTGTGTTCTCGGCGCCGGCAGCATCTCGATTGGCGGCCTCGACATCGCCGTCATTATCCTGTACTTCGTCGTGATCATGGGTCTGGGCGTGTGGGCGGGGCTCAAACGCCGGTCCGGCACCGAAAGCGCGGGGTACTTCCTGGCCGGCGGCACGCTCACGTGGCCACTGATCGGCCTGGCCCTGTTCTCCACGAATATCTCCACGATCCACCTGGTCAGTCAGGCCCAGGAAGGCTACGTGAACGGCCTCGCCTACGGCAACTTCGAGTGGATGGCTCCCTTCCTGCTGATCACCCTGTCCTTGTTCTTTGCCCCGTTTTACTTCCGGTCGAAGGTCGCGACCTTGCCGGACTTTCTGGAGCAGCGGTACAGCCGCGGCTGCCGGGACTGGCTGGCGGCGATGTCCATCATCTCGGCCATCGTGATTCACATCGGTTTCACCCTCTATACCGGCGCGGTCGTGCTGGAAGAGATGTTCGGCATCGACAAGATGACGAGCATCATCGGCGCTTCGATCGTCACCGGCATCTACACCATCATCGGGGGCTTGCTGGCGGTCGTGCTGACGGAGTCGCTGCAAACGGTCATCCTGCTGGCCGGCGCCATCCTGATCACCTCGGTCGCGTTCGTCCAGGCCGGCGGCTGGCCCGGCGTCACGGCCCACGTCGAGCCGGTCAAGCTGACGGTCCTCCGCTCCGCCAGCGATCCCGCCAACCTGCCCTGGTACTCCGTGTTCCTGGGCTATCCCGTGATCGGGCTGTGGTACTGGTGCGCGGATCAGACCATCGTGCAGCGGGTGCTGGGGGCCAAGGACGTGCATCATGCCCGCGTCGGACCGCTCTTTGCCGGATTCATCAAAATCCTGCCCGTCCTGATCTTCGTGTTCCCGGGGACGATCTGCCTGGCCCTGCTCCACCAGGGCAAGATGACCGCCCTGCCGGCCCTGCGGGTCTCCGAGCAGCCGGTAAGCCTGCCGGCGATGTCGGAGGTCGAGCGCCAGGTCTATCAGACGGTGTGCGGCTATAAGGGCGAGGACTCATCCGTGCGAGTGGACTACATCGTGGCCCAGACCGGCCTGAACAAGCAGCAAGTGGACCGGGCCATGACGGACCTCGTCAGCAAGGGGACGCTGAAACCCAAATCCGATGCCGTGTACGCCCACATGATCCTGGAGTTGCTGCCGCCGGGCCTGCGGGGCGTGCTGGCGGCGGCCCTGCTGGCGGCATTGATGAGCACGGTCTCGGGTGCCCTCAACTCCATCGCGACGCTCTTCAGCTATGATCTCTACCGCCGCTGGCGCCCGGACACGCCGGACCACAAGCTCGTGGTCATCGGCCGAATCGCGACCTTCGTCGCCATGATCGTTGCGATCCTTTGGTCCCCCCTGGTCGGCCACTACCAGAGCATCTACCAGGGCGTGAACACGATCATCAGCTACCTGGCCCCGCCGATCACCGCGGTCTTCTTCTGGGGCGTCTTCTGGCGGGGGGCTTCGAGCCGGGGCGCGCTGACGACCTTGATCGTCGGGTCGCTTCTCGGCGTCGTCGTGTTCGTGCTGGACTGGTACAAAGATTATACCGGTTGGAACCTTCAGTTCATGATGGCCGCCTTCTACCTGTTCGTGATCTGTTCGGCGGTCCTGATTGTGACGTCCCTGCTGTGGCCCCAGCAGCACACGCCGCAGAGCGAGCGGCTCGTCTGGAGCCGTCCGTGGGAAGCCCTGGCCGACGTCGGCTGGAAGGGGATCCTCAACTACAAACTGATGGCCGGCCTGCTGTTCGCGATCATGGTCCTGCTGTACGCCGTCTTCGCCACGGAGGCGACGCAGCGGTTCTTTGGCTTGATCAAGTAGCACTCCGGTCACGCTGATTCGGTGAATACCGGGTGGCAGCGGCAAGCGGAGTCTTCGGAGCTTGCCGCTGGCGTAGGGAGGCACGCACGAGCCATCGGGAAGCTGGCGCTTGCCGCTGCCACCCATCACTTGAGGATGGACGCCGTACTACAAGGAGACTTCGAATGCTTAAGAGGAAGATGAGCATAGTGGCCTCAATGCTGGCTCTGGGCGTGGCCTTGCTTTCCGGCTGTGCGACCGAGAAGGTGCAGCGGCACGGTGCGGTCATCGCGATACCCGAGGAGAGCATCGCCGAGTACAAGCATCTCCATGCGGCCCCCCGGCCCGACCCGCTCACGATGGTCCTCAGGACCCGTTTTCCCAATGTACGTGAGGTCAGGACACTCGACCCTGCGAATGTCCACAATTACTCGATCTACCTCGGCGAAGTCGCCCCGGATGAGCACTACCTTTTCGCCTACTATGAATACACCGGCAAGGGCAAGGACGTCGACTCCGACATCGCCGCAATGAAGGAGGACAAGACCACGCCACAGTGGTGGCGGCGCATGGACCTCCCGCGAAGACTATCGCCCGCGCACAAAGGCAACCAGCGCTGGGCCCAATGGCAGGAAGTCTTCCACCGCGCTGGGCCGGCGTACAAGCCGAGCCAGATCAAATCCCGCCACGGCTCGATCATCGGCATCCCGGAAAAGAGCCTCCTCGCCTATACCCAGATGCACGCGGCGGTCTGGCCCGGCGTGCTGGCGGCCCTCGACAAGGTCAACGTCCGCAACTACTCCATCTACCTGGGCCGAATCAAGCCGGGCGAGTACCTGCTGTTCAGCTACTTCGAATACGTCGGCGCTGATTTCCAGCGCGACATGGCAGCCATGGGCAACGAGGTGACCAAGCTCTGGTGGACATACACCGACCCGCTCCAGAGGCGCCTGCCCGGCACGCCTGAAGGCCAGCAATGGAAAACCTTGGAGGAAGTATTTCACACCGATTGAGCAATAGGTCCCATGCGTCCCATTGGTCCCATCAGTCCTATGCTCGTGCAGTTTTGCGAAAGGAACCTGAGCCATGCTGAAGAACATCCCCCCCATCCTGTCTCCCGAGCTGATGAAGACCCTCATGGAAATGGGCCACGGCGATGAGATCGTCCTGGCCGACGGCAACTTTCCCGCCGCCTCGGTCGCGCAGAGGCTCGTCCGCTGCGATGGTCACGGCGTGCCGGAACTACTGGAAGCCGTCTTGAAGCTGTTTCCGCTGGACATCTATGTGGACCGTCCCGTGGCCCTGATGAGTGTCGTCCCCGGCGACAAGACCAGGCCCACCATCTGGGAACAGTACCGTGCCATCCTCAAAGCCAGCGGCGAGAAATTCTCCGATTTCGAGTTCGTCGAGCGGTTCGCCTTTTACGAGCGTGCGAAGAAGGCCTACGCTGTCGTGGCCACCAGCGAAAAGGCCCTCTACGCCAACGTCATCCTGAAAAAAGGCGTCCTGTAGTTGCGATCCCGTGCCGTCCTGGTATCATGGTCTTGATTAAAAGCAGTCAGCGCTGGCGTGTGGGGCCAGCCGCATGTGCCAGAAATGGGTTGGGCGAACATGGAACCAAAAGAAGCCAGGATCATCGTGGAGAACGGTACCGATGTCACTCTCGTCACGTTTGAGGACGAGAACATCCTCGAAGAGCAGCAGATCCGCCGGCTCGAGCGGGCCCTGCTGCCGGTCGTCCGCCAGAACGAGCAGAAGCGGCTCGTCCTGAACTTCCAAAACGTCAAGTTCATGTCGTCCTCGTTCCTGGGCCTGCTGGTGAAGATTCACAAGCGGGTGGTCGAGATGGACGGCCATTTGCAGCTTTTCAACCTCGACCCGAAGATCCACAAGGTCTTCGAGATTACGCAACTGGTCAAGATCTTCGATATCGTCCCTCCCAGCCAGGAATGACCTCTCCGCTTGTGCCTTGTGCCCGTGCTTGGCCGGATAACGCGCGGGCGAGCCGTGCACGCCTGCTCTCGGGGAGTTGTCACCATCGGCCCGACGGCGATACAATAGTCCTCGCTGTGAAAGGCAGAAGACTCCGATGCCGAATGTGCAGGAGATGAAGCATGATTACGAAGCTGAGCATATCGAATTTCAAATCCATCCGGCAGTTGGACCTCGACTGCAAGAAGGTCAACCTCTTCATCGGCGAACCCAACACCGGCAAGTCCAACATCCTGGAGTCGTTGGCTCTGCTCTCTTGGAGTGGTCACCCTCAGGCGGAGGCCTTGAGTGAGTACATCCGGCTTCAAAGAACCTCCAATCTGTTTCATGACGACTTGGTCGATCAGGTGATCCGGATATCTGCACACGGTACGACGGCTGCAAATATCTACGTGAGTTTCGACAAGGACCAGTTTCGTTTTTGTTCCGCGCCGCCCACAGACTCCAGCAGTTCCTTGTGTACAAACGTCGACTACTATGGAAACGTCAGCGGGAATGTGGTGATCGATCCGCAAGTCCGAAGCACAAACATAAGATTCTATCGCTTTAGGATACTGGACAATTATCCGGCGATTGAATCTGGCAATCTCAGACCGCCGAACGGGACTAACCTCTTCTCCGTGGTTCTCTCCTCCAGAGTCCTTCGTGAGATGATGGTGGAGTTCTTCCGGAAGTATGGTCTGATGCTGGTGCTCAAACCCCAGGAGAAGGTATTCGAGCTTCAAAAGCACGTTGATGGGTTGATCGTTGCCTATCCATACGCGCTCACCTCCGATACGCTTCAACGGATCATCTTTTACACGGTTGCCATCACTTCGAACAAAGACTCGGTGCTGGTATTTGAGGAGCCGGAGTCCAATGCGTTTCCGTACTATACCAAGTACTTGGGCGAGCGAATCGCCTTGGACGAGAATAATCAGTTCTTCATCGCCACACACAATCCGTATCTGCTCTCGGCCATCATCGAGAAAGGCCGCAAGGAGGACGTTCAAGTCTTCATCACGTATTTCAAGGACTATCAGACCAAGGTCAAGCCCCTGACGCCGGACGAGGTTTCGGAGTTGATGGAGGCGGACCCGTTCTTCAACCTGGACCGCTTCGTCGAGGAAGCGCAATGAAGATCGCGGTGGAGTGTTATCCGGACGAGGCGGTGCTGCGTGGGCTGGGAGTCCCGAAAAAGCAGGTGCTCCACCAAGCCCGGAAGGGCGAAGTGTTCAACTGGCTCAAGAAGACTCCCGGCGGGATAGGCGTAGTGGATGACGATCCCACCAGTAGTCAGCCGCCCGATCGGAGAAGCTACCAGCAGGTCCAGGGATCAGAAGGGTTGCTTCTACTTGTGCGTCAGGGAAGCAGTGGTCAGAGACTTATCGTCGTTTGTCCCAGGCTGGAGGAGTGGCTGATCCAGAGAGCTAAGGCTTGTGGCGTCGACCCCAAGCAGTATCAGCTTCCCAGCACGGCGAAGGAGTTGAAGGACATTCCACGGTATGAGCAGAAAGACGGGTTTCGCCGATTCCTTGCCGAATTGAATGATCGTGACAGGGGAATGAGCCTCCTTCGCCAATGGGCAGCCCAAGGCTGAAGCTCATCAGAAGCGAGTGACGCGGTCGGCCAGGCCTTGACCCCGCCGGTCATCCGCCGCCGTGAAATCAAGGTCGAACTCTCAGTCCTCAAAATATATCTTCTGGATGGGACTTGACATACATAGGTGCCACGATATAGTAAGCAGTACTACATAGTAGGTAAAGCGGTTGGGCATAGGGTCGGCAAGCGGGGCGGCATTGATCGGCTGCCCGCCTGCTCCAAGCCCGCACGAGACCCGGTTCTCCGGAACCGAGGGTGCAGGTTTTCCCACGCCCGCGGAGGCAACTGTACGTTTTCGGTGACCCCCGAGGGATGAGCGGGGAAGACAGACGCCGATGGCCGTGCGGCGGAACGGTTTTCGGCCTTTCGCGATGAAGGCCGGGGTCGTTCTTTGGACCTGTGACCAGGGCCGGCGATTCCGGGTATGCATCCGGACCGGAGCACGTGGCAAGAAGCCCAGCAGCTCAGATGATTCTGCCGCTCCTGATGGCCGTCGCAGCGTCGGCGGCCGGGCCCAGGCACGTTCTTTTTGCCTTCGTCGATCATTTCGAGCCGCGCGGTTCCAGCCCCGGCCCCGGCGTGACCGCGTGGGTGGACGACTATATCGCCCTGGCCAGCCGTCACGTGGATGCGGACGGCCGGCATCCGATTCACTCCTATTTCCTCATCTCGATGCCCTTCATTGCCCCGGAGTGTCTGGACCAGACTCTGATCAAGCTCAACGAGGTGACTTATGCCGGCTACGGCGAAGTGGAATTCCACTGCCACCACGGCCTGAAAGACGAAAGCACACGCACCGAGAGCGAGGCGACCAGTGATCTTCTGGGCCTGATCGCGCAGGCCAAAGAGCGCTTCAACCGGCATGGTGCTCTCGTCACCGCGGAGCCCGTGCCGCGGTGCACGTTCGGATTCATCCATGGGATGTGGGCCTTGGACAACTCCCGGGCTATCCTGGGGCCGGACTCCGTTTCCCTGGGCCGCCAGTACTGCGGTGTCAACCGCGAGTTGGGGTTGTTGCGCGAGCAGGGCGCGTACGCCGATTTCACCTTTCCGGCCTGGGGGTACATCGGGCCATTCCTGCGCAATGCGATCTTCTACGCCGCGGATGATGCCTTGCCAGCTTCCTACAACCGGTCGGGCAATACTCGTTTCGTGGAGGTCGGTCAATCGCCTTGGGGGGACTTGATGATCGTGGAAGGCCCGGGCTACGATGCGAACATCGACAGCCTGGAGCCGGCGACGCTGGCGCGGATGAACGAATGGGTGGCCCGCAATGTCCACGTTCTCGGGAACAACGACTGGATCTTCGTCAAAGTCCACACCCACGGGCTGGCGAAGGACACCACCGATCCGGCCGTTTGGGAGAGTTTCTTCGGAGCCACCATGGATCGGTTCTACTCCGACATCGAAAGATCGTACAACGACGGGGTGTTCTGGAAGCTGCACTATGTCAGCGCGCGGGAGATGTACAACATCATCAAGGCCGCCGAAGCGGGCTTGACGGGAGACCCCGGCCGCTATCGGGATTTTCTCATCCCGCGCTACGCCAACATGCGAATCCTGATGTCTCATCAATACCGCTTGGTTGCCTATGAGCAGAAAGCGGTAACTCTGGAGCTGCTCGAGATCCCGGCCGCGCTCCGCGCCAGTCTCCAACAGTCCTTGGTCGGAGCCAGCGTTCTCGAATCTCAGAAGGCGGCGGGTCCCTGGGAGCCTTCGGACGCGCGGCGGGATCAGAGCCAGCTTGGGGAACTCCAGCTCTCCGACGAGACCCCATCGCGCTACTACACGTTGGGACCCTGACCTGTGCTGCCGCGTGAATCAGTGCGGTAGGGTCCGCGTTCCGGGCGGGGATATCGGGACTTCGGGGGCAGCGGTTGCCACAAGGACTTGACAAGCGTGTTGGCGCTGATATAATGATTTCCGTAATGTCCAAATACGGGGCCGAGGTGCGGGAGGGCGGTGCTGCGCCGCCTGTCCTGCGGCGGGCCCGCACGGGGCACGAGGCAGGGCATCTGGTTGTACATATCTGGTCGTGCCCGCGCAGAGAACAGCAAGCTCTCCGTAATTTCGTATAGGAGGATCAGGGGGAGCACGGGCTTGGCGACCCTGCGGAGGGGTGATTTCCTTCGGCCTTCCTGTGGTGAGGACCGGCGTCGCACGGGGGATTCGTGACCCGCAGTGACGGCGCCCGGCGTCTATCCCGACTGGAGCACGCAATGAGAGGTCCCTCAGCCCAGATTGTCCTTGCGCTCATGCTGGCCGCGGCGGCGCCCGCGGCCGGGCCCAGGCACATCCTTTTCGCCTTCGTCGACCATTTTGAGCCGCGCGGTCCCCACCCGGGCCCTGACGTGACCGCGTGGGTGGACGACTATATGGCCCTGGCCAGCCGGCACGCGGATGCGGACGGCCGCCACCCGATTCACTCCTATTTCCTTATCTCGCTACCCGTCATTACCCCGGAGTGCTTGGACAAGACTCTCATCAAGCTCAATCAGGTGACCTACGCCGGGTGTGGGGAAGTGGAGTTCCACTGTCACCACGGCTTCATCGACGAAAACCTGCGCACCGAAAGCGAGGCGGTCAGTGACCTTCTGGACTTGATCGCGCAGGCCAAGCAGCACTTCAGCCGGTATGGTGCTCTTGTCACCGCCGAGCCCGTACCGCAGTGTACGTTTGGCTTCATCCACGGCATGTGGGCCCTGGACAACTCCCGGACGGTCCCCTGGCCGAACACCTATCCGCCCAGCCGCCAGTATTGTGGCGTCAACCGCGAGCTGGGGTTGCTGCGCGAGCAAGGGGCGTACGCCGATTTCACCTTCCCGGCCTGGGGGTCCATGGAGCCGTACCTGAGCGACGCGATCTTCTACGCCGCGGACGATCCCTGGCCTGGTTCCTACAAGCTACCGGCCCACACGCGTCTGGTGACGGTCGGTCAGCCGCCGTGGGGGGATTTGATGATCGTAGAGGGCCCGAGCAGCAATGAGAACATCGACCATTTCGATCCGGCGTATCTATGGCGGATGAGCGAGTGGGTGGCCCGCAATGTCCACGTGGTGGGGAACAACGACTGGATCTTCGTCAAGGTCCACACCCACGGGCTCGCGAAGGACACCGCCGATCCGGCCGTTTGGGACAGCTTCTTCGGGGCCACCATGGACCGGTTCTACTCCGACATCGAGAACGCGTACAACGACGGGGTGATCTGGAGACTGCACTATGTCAGCGCGCGGGAAATGTACAACATCATCAAGGCCGCGGAGGCAGGCTTGACCGGGGACCCCGGCCTCTACCGGGACTTTCTCATCCCGCCCTACGCGAACATGCTCATTCGGACGCCCACGCCCTACCGCCTGGCGACCTATCATGCGAACGAGGTGACTCTGGAGCTGCTCGAGATCCCGGCCACGTTCCACGCGAGTTTCAAGGAGTTCTCGGTCGGGGCCAGCGTTCTCGAATCCAACGACCCGGATGGTCCCTGGGAGCTTTCCGATGCCCGGCGGAACCAGGGCCGATTCGGAGAGTTGCAGCTCGCCGACGACACCCCCTCGCGCTACTATATGCTCTTGCCCGCCCACGGCGACCTGCGCATCGAGAAGCCCTGACACGGCGGGGGAGGGCCACGGTGGTTACCCCCTTGGGCTCGATCTAACCGGACTGCCTGATTCCTTGGCTCGGTGTGACTTCACACGGCTGATCGCGATACCGCCATGATAGAACTTGGTCTTCTGGCCATCGCGCTGTAATATGGAGGAGCAAAGACGTCCCTGTTGCTAATGTGGGAGGTTCTGTGGAACCCGACAGGCTCGAGGAGATCAAGCGGTTGACATTGATCGGCCTCTTCTCAGATGACGACCTGATGGATACGCTCGTCCTCAAAGGGGGTAACGCACTCGACATCGTCTACCGTATAACGCCGCGAGCATCACTCGATATTGACCTGTCAATTGAGAACGACTTTGATGTGACGCAGATTGACCGAATACGCGATCGTATCGAGAAAGCCCTCAGGCGGTCCTTCCGCGAACGGGGGTACGAGATCTTTGACATTACTTTTGAGGAGAAACCTGACAGTGTACATCCACACATGCCTGCATTCTGGGGCGGATATCAACTGCAGTTCAAGGTGATTTCTGCGAAGCAATTCAAGGCTGGAAGTGGCAAGCTGAGCGAGTTGCGGCGAACTGCCGAGGTGGTTGGCCCGAGGAGCAGAAGAACATTCCACGTTGACATCAGCAGGTGCGAGTACTGCCGGGGGAAAACGCCCGTCGATATCGACGGTTATACTGTGTATGTCTACACGCCGCAGATGATTGCATTTGAGAAGCTCCGTGCGATCTGTCAACAGACTGAAGAGTACTGTTCATCTATCGGGAAATCACACCGGCAGGCTCGGGCGAGGGATTTCTTTGACATTCACACGGTCATTGAGCACTTCCGGTTTGATGCTGTCGCGCCGGCGAACCTTGAGCTCTTGTCTGCCATATTCTCAGCCAAACAAGTCCCCCTTTGTCTTCTCAGTACCATGCGGGAGTCTCGTGAATTCCACCGACCGGACTTCACTGGGCTCGTCGAGACCCTCAAGCCTGGCGCCAGAGTGCGTGACTTTGACTTCTACTTCGATTATGTGGTGGGGCAATCTGACCGGTTAGCCCAGGCCCTTGGGATAATATAACCGCCACTTGGACGAGTATTCAGGCGTGACGATCTGGTGCATTAGGTAGAAGTCGCATTTGCTGCCAAGCCTCGCGAAGAGTTCGATCTGTGGCCTTTTGTACGTGCCGGCTCTCTCCAGGTAGAAGCCGATGGCCTGATGAAAGGGGTAGACGTAGTCATTCTTCTTTAGCAGAGCAGCGAGCCGATTCACTGACACTCTATCCGAGGCCCGCCTGTAGGCTGTTAGCACTTCGAAAGGGCCGCCTGCATACTCAGGTCTAACCGCTACGTCGATAAGTGTTCGCTCGATATCCGTGACCCGTAGCGCCTCTCCTTCAGGGCCGGGCATATCGATCACACCGCTGTTGCCGGTATACTGCCCATTCAAAAGACGCACCTGATGTCCCTCATATTCCGCCACATTGTTGCACAGTCTCGTCGGTCTTCTGAAGGCGAAATCGACCCTCTCCTGCACGAGTTCCACGGGTCCATGTCGCTTTGGGCCCTGCTCGACGTTGACGTTTACGATCTTGGGGACCTGATCGGTCAACTCATGAAGGTGCATTGCGGTGTAGTGGCTGAGATAGCAGTCCGGCTTCAGCGATAGCACGATAGAGTAGAAAGGGACCTCGCCCCACGCATATTTGATGATCGGCCGATAGGGGAAATCAAGCCTGACAATCTTCAGTCTGGCTTTTTCGTTCAGAAACTCGACGAAGGCCGGTGTTGTCATCGACTCGGCAAGTCGCCAGAATCGACGTTTCTCCGCGAGAATCGCCGTGATTTCCGCCGCGTCGAAGATCCTCTTGGGCAACGCGTCGAAGTGCTTAACAATATCCGCCTTCGCTATTTGTATCCGAATTTGTATCCGAGTCGGCATAAGTAGTCGCCCATCATTGTTGTATCAATTCCAGCGACAAATCGAACACGCGCCGCCGAGGCCGATAACATTTGTGGTAAGGTATTGGACCTTTACCTGTATGCGCGCAGTATATATATTGCGCGCATACAGGTAAAGGTCCATCCAAGTTTCCCCATACCGTAATCAGCCTACGCGGGCGCGTCTGAACCCTCCTGACACAAAGGATCGTTTTCTGTACCTTCTGTAGTATATATACTACAGAAGGTCATCCCTGTTCAAGCTCCAGTATTTGGGAAAGAAGGCCCTAGAACATCCTCTGGCAGCGGACAACCAGCGGGTTTCTCTATACTCCACATGGCTGTGGTGTAGTATATATACTACACCACAGCGACGTTTTCCCACGTACTCGTGAGCTAGCCAGCAACTGGGGAGACCTGTTTCCTCTGATGCTCCTTTCTCCCCTAACTGACTCCAGCCCCACGGTTGGGTCGGGGCGCAGAACAGGTCCGTCATTGAGCAGTCATCCACCTGTTTTCCCTACCCGGCAGCCAATCTTGGGACTATAATCACGACTGTTATGGAGAGAGCCGCGTATCGGATTGTTGATGCGAATTTCAATCGCGCGCGCGAGGCGCTGCGCGTGATGGAGGAGTACTGCCGCTTTGCCCTGAACTCCGGGACCTTGAGCGAGCGGGCCAAGGGGCTGCGGCATGAGCTTTGTGCCACAGTGGGCCGGCTGGACAGCGGCAAACTCATGGCCGGGCGGGATACCCAGGGCGATGTCGGGGTGGGGCAGAAGGTCGAAGGGCAACTGGGACGGGCGACCGTGAAGGACTGCTTTGTCGCCGCCGCCAAGCGGCTGACCGAGGCGCTGCGGGCCCTGGCCGAGGTGGTGCAGATCGACGACCGGGCCGTGGCGGACGCGGTCGAGCGGTTGCGGTATCAGGCCTATACGCTGGAAAAGGACATCGTGCTGTTCAGCGCGCCCATCGAGAAGTTCAACCGGGTGCGCCTGTACGTGATTATCACAAGCAACCTGCCGGCGGAGGTTCTGTCGCTGGCGAGCCGGTGTGCCGCGGGCGGGGCGGATTGCCTGCAGTTGCGGGCCAAGGACATTCCCGACGACCGGCTGTTCGCCCTGGCGGTCGAGTTCGTCGAGATCTGCCGGGAGATGGGGGCGCTGAGCATCATCAACGACCGGGCGGATGTCGCGGCGGCGGCCGGGGCGGACGGCGTACACTTGGGCCAGAACGACCTGCCCGTCGAGCAGGTCCGCCGGCTCCAGCTTGTGCCGCTGATCATCGGCAAGAGCACGCACTCGTTCAAGGAACTCGAAGCGGCGTTTCCCGCGTTGCCCAGCTACGTGAGCCTGGGTCCGGTCTTCTCCACGCCGACGAAGCCGGGCATTGAGATCGCGGGGGCGGAGTACATTCGCCAGGGGCTGGAAAAGCTGGCCGCGACCGGGATCAGTCATGTGGCCATCGGCGGGATCACGTTGAACAACGTCGAGGAGGTCATCGCCGCCGGAGCGCAGCGCGTCGCTGTGTGCGCAACCGTCACGAAGGCGGCTCAGCCCGGCGAGGCATGCCGGAGATTGAAGGAGAGGATCGTCGAGCTGGTCGATAAACGTTCCTAATCGTGTGATATGCCCTGACGGGCACACTACGAGCCAGTCTGCTGAGCTTTCAATTGCACTTCGTGGGGTGAGATTATGAGACAGTTGAATCATCTGGTGTGTGCGGCGGTCATCATCTGCATTTTGGCTATCTCTTCCGCCGGCCGGGCACAGTCATTGTGGGATCTGGCCCAGCAGAACAAGGAGGCGCTGCGGATCGCCACGCTCTTCGACGCCCGAGACGTGCAGCGGCGCCTCTCCACCGACCAGGGGATCGACGACGCCATCGACTGGTGCAAGAAGACCGGCGTGACACATGCGTTCATCGAATCGTTCCGCGACGGCTACACGGCCGAGCGGCAGGCCCTGGAGCACGCCCGGGACCGGTTCCGCGCGGCCGGCTTCGACGTGTCGGGCTGCGTCACACCCACGAAGGTCGGCAAGGATTCCACCGGCTGGACGAGCATCGCCTGCTATACCGACGAGCCGACGCAGAAGCACATCCAGGAGATCTTCGAATTCACCGCGACGATGTTCGAGGAGATCATGATCGACGATTTCTGGTTCACCGATTGCCAGTGCGACGACTGCCGGAAGGCCCGGGGCGAGAAGAGCTGGGCCGACTTCCGCTGCGACCTGATGACGCAAGTCAGCCGGGACCGGATCTTGAAACCGGCCCGAGCGGTCAATCCGAACGTCAAGATCATCATCAAGTACCCGCAATGGTACGATCAGTTCCATAACCGGGGCTACGAGGTGGTGCGCGAGACGGCTGACTTCGACCGCATCTGGGTGGGGACGGAGACGCGCGATTACGCCGACAAGCGCTGGGGTGGGACGGTCCAATATGAGGCATACTACCTCATGCGGTGGCTGGGCGTCATCGGCGGGGCCAAGTGCGGCGGCGGCTGGTTCGACCCCTTCGGTACGCACGAGGCCAGGTATGTCGAGCAGGCCCGCCAGACGGTGCTGGCGGATGCGAAGGAGATGCTCCTATTCTGCTATGGGGCGCTGCAGCGGGACACCGGTCCGGCCAACGTGGAGAAACTGCGGACCGAGGTGCCGGGATTGTTCCAACTGGCCAAGCTGGTGCGGAACCAGCCGCTGCGTGGGATCGCCGCCCCGAAGCCGCCGAACAGTGACGCCTACAACGAGCAGTACGTCTACGACCTGGTCGGCATGCTGGGCCTGCCGCTGGTGCCAACGAACGAGATTCGCACGGATGTGAAAGCGGCGTTCCTGCCGGTGCACGCCTTCAAGGACCCGCAGTTGCGCAAGAAGCTCAGCACGATGCTCAATGCCGGCACGCCGGTGCTGACCACGGACGGCCTGGCCAACAAGATCTCGCCCACGTTCATCGGCGACAAGAACCTGATCGTCCTCAAGGTCAACGGCAAGCCCAAAAGCCTCCTTGATCTGACGCGCGAGCAGCTTAAGCCCATTCGGGACAAGCTCCTGGCCCCGCTGGGAATCCGGTTCGATGCGCCGAACAAGGTGGCTTTGTACCTGATTGGTGACCACTGCCTCGCGGTTGAGAACTTCAACGACGAGACCATTACCGCGTCCCTGGAATTGGCGCAGCCGATCAAGGCCGAGAAGAGCCTCGTGCTCCCCGTCGACGGCCAGGCGGAGTTCTCTCGCGAAGCCGGCAAGATCGACTTCACAAAGATCACACCGCGGACCCTCGTGGTGCTGACATACTGACGCTCCGGTTTGTAGTGTGCCCGTAAGGGCCTATCTTAGCGCAGGCATCTTCTGACGCGGTCGAGAATCGCGTAGACGAGGTAGGGGCGACGCATGCGTCGCCCCTGCAAACGGACGAAACGGGGCCGCGCCACCCGGACAGAGAGCCTCTGAGAGGAGTGACAGACATGTGCGGAAAGGCAAGGCGGTTTCTTGGGGTCCTTGCGTTTGCGTCTTTCGGGATCGTAGCGCAAATGTGGGCAGGCGAATCGGCCGAGCGATCTGCGCTGATTGAGCGGCGGGTCATGGCGTTCTACTATCCGTGGTACGGGACGCCTGACGGTCCCGGCGGGGCGGGAAAGGTGGTCCATTGGGGCAAGATCGACCCGGTCAATCACGACATCGCCGCCAGCACGCATTATCCGACTCTGGGCGCGTATGATTCGCACGATCCCAGGGTCATCGAGCAGCATTGCCAGTGGGCCGTGGCTGCCCATATCGACACGCTCCTCGTGAGCTGGTGGGGTCATGGCGACTACACGGACCGGGCCATGCCCAAGATCCTCGATGCCTGTGCCCGTCACGGCCTGGCCGCCTGCATCTACTATGAGAGGGTGCCTAAGCCCCAGACCGCCGAGACCGCGGCCAAGGACATCATCCGCGTCCTCGACAAGTACGGCAGCCACAAGGCTCACCTCAAGGTGGGCGGCAAGCCGGTGGTCTTCATCTACGGCCGGGCGGTCGGCCAGCTTGGCCTGATGGGTTGGCTGGAGGCCGTCAAGCTCGTCAACGCCAGCTATCGAGGCGGGGCTGTGCTCATTGGCGACCAGTTCAGCTACGGGGCCACCCGCGTCTTCGGCGGCGTGCACACGTACAATACCGCCGGCTCGCTGGCGGGCCGGTCGCTCCCCGACACCCAGAAGTGGGCCGCGGCCACGTATCCCTCGTGGGTGCAACTGGCCGATGGCGCGGACAAGATCAGCACGATCACCGTCATCCCCGGCTACGATGACACCAAGATCCGCCAGCCAGGCCTGGCGGTCGAGCGTCACGATGGTGAGCTCTACCGCCTCCAGTGGGAGCAGGCCATCGCCGCCGATCCGCACTGGGTCCTCGTCACCACGTTCAACGAGTGGCACGAAGGCAGCGAGATCGAGCCTTCGCTGGAATACGGCAGCAAGTACCTTGAGATGACCGGTCCATTCGCCGAGCGGTTCAAGGCCACCCCACGCAAGCCCCACGCCCCGGCGGCGCCGGGCGCGATCACGCCCGCGGAAAAGGAGCAGTTGCGCCGGCGATTGGCGAAGCTGCCCATCGCCATGCTGCCGGAGGCGGAGTCGATGGCCTTCTGGTGGCTGCTCGATCTCGGTGTCGAGCCGAAGTTGCTGACCTGGGAGGGGATCGTGGCTGACGGCGTGAAGCCCCAGGATTACCCGATCCTGCTCTCCTGTGCCGGCGAGACCTACCAGCGCACGGTCCGCACGAGCGGCGATGTGGATGAGGCCCTGATCCGCTACGAGCAGGCAGGCGGCTGCCTCGTGGCTCTGCCGTCGCTGCCCTGGCCGTTCTACTACGACGAGACCGGCAAGCCCGTGAACCAGAGCCACCGTTTCGGCTTGACCCTGAAGATGGGCTGGGAGCGCCCGCCGGAGGGGGTGGAGCTGCGCTTTGTCCAGCCGCAGTTCCGCCTGCCGCATGTCCCCGACCGGTTCGCCTTCCCAACCTCCGGCGACCTTCGCTGGCGACCATTCTACAACCAGAACCACGCGGAGTATGTCCCTCTGCTCCAACTGCGGAATCGTGCCGGCGACAATCTCGGCGACGGTGCCGTCTACGCCAAACTCCACACCGGCGGCCACGTCGCCTACGCCTGGTTCGGCCTCCTGAACACGCCCCAGGCCGAGCCGTTGCTCTACGACCTCTTCACCTTCCTGGCCACTCGTCTCAGCCCATAGGTGGGCCGATCACCCCCGAGGGCGGGGGTCCTACCTCGTTCGCGGTAGCACAGCCGCCCCCGGCTGTGGTATGCGGAATAGGGCTTTGGCCTGACGGACTGGTCTTGATGTGTTTACCGCTTTGCGGATACCAGCGGGGAGCACGGGAGAAGTGACGCAACACAGACGGCCTTCCCGCGTCTATCTCTGAGGAGTACCATATTGATGCAGTGGCGAAGCGCCTTGGAGTACTGAACCGCAGGATGTACGACTCGATCTCATTATCGCTGGCGATGGCGGCGCCGGAAGCTCAGAAGGCCGTCGAACTTCAATTGTACCAGACAGTTCGACTGTGGCTGGTGATGCTCGTTCTTCACCTCCCGGTGTACTTCTTCTGGGGCTGGGTCCTTTTTCGCAGTTGGGAGGCGTTCTGGGAAGCGGTCGTCTTCTGGATCAAGCCTGATCTCTGGTCTTGGGCCGACGACGAGTACTGGGACGATGTCTACGCCGAGGCCAAGCTGACGGCCTGGTTCCTCGGTCCGATCGGTCTCATCGGACTCGAAATGTGGCTGCTGGGGTGGTAACCCCGGCGGGCAGGGGAACCCAGGGTAGGGCCGACGGCTCAAAATCGAGGGTGCCCCGGACCCTCCCACATCTACGGAGAGCTCTTCCATGTTCCCGCGCATGGCCGGCAGGAGAAATTTCCCGTTCTGTCGGTATTTTACTTGACGGAAAAGGCGGCAAGTTGTATAATATTCACAGAACTATTGAGATCGTAAAGTTATGTAGCGAGTCATAGACAGTCAGCCGGCCATTCGGAGGGTCAGGTCATGGATCGCACGCTCGATCCGGCGAAACAAAGCCAATTCCCAGGGGTGAGGTTGTTTTGTCACTGGGCCGCTCGTAGTGACAGGCCGAGGCGGGGAAAGCCGACGGTGCGGCCGTGCTTTGGCCCCTGGGGGAGCATTTGTACAAACAAAGCCAATTTCCAGGGCCGAGGTTGCCCCGTTGCAGCACGACCGGCACAGGCAAGAAACCTGCTCCGTGGTCCCCGCGCCCCGGGAAGAGCATCTGTGCAAACAAAGCCAATTTCCGAGATGGGCGAGTTGATGGTGCCTACCGTCCAGGCGGGAGGTCGTGGAAGAAGAGAGAGGCGGATGTCCTTGTACAAACAAAGCCAATTTGCAGGATCGACGAGCCGACAGAGACGGCCGTCCAGAAGGAAGTTCGCGAGAGAACAGAGGCTCGCAGGCCTTTGTACAAACAAAGCCAATTTCCGGAGTGAATCAGACGTAGGTACTGGCAGGAAAGAGAGTTACATAAGCACGGAGCGACGGCTGCCGGGGCATAACCAAAGCCAATTCTCTTGGCGCGTGTACCCCGATTCTGCCGTTGCGAAGGCACCGAAGGGACCCGTATGTCCGGCGACCGGTAGTGAGGAGACGGGCGGACGAACGACCGGAGGGGCCCCTGGGCCTGAAGAGAGCGTTCGTACAAGCAAAGCCAATTTCCAGGATCGTCGATTCGGCGGAGACGGCTGGCTGGAGGGAAGTCCACGGGAGAACGGAGCGCCGGAGGCTTTTGTACAAACAAACCCAATTTGCCAGAGCGGGGCCTGGGGGACGGGAGGCGTCGGGTTCTTCCTTCATTCCTCGCCACTCCGGCCTCTGACCGTCCCCGGGCTCGTTGTACAAACAAACCCAATCTGCCCGCCCCGACCACTGGAAGCCACCGGCAGCCAGGCCGTCCGCAAAACAAAGCCAATATTGGCTCATCCGGTTTTAGCGTACTTTTGAGTTGAAAAGAGTGGACATGCTGACGTATCCAAAGGTTTTGCACAGACTTAAGGATAGGAGTCAAACATGTCCACCAGCTTATTGTATCATGGGTTTGGGATTCGCGGCTACC
>CAYHAJ010000006.1:0-10011 GCA_964354535.1 uncultured Pirellulales bacterium | reverse complement strand
TCAAAGCCTCCAAGATTTCCATGTCGACCACGTTCTGGTTGAGCGGCGGCCAAAGACAGGAGGCTGGCGCAACTGTCTCGCAGGAGATCGACATCGTAGAGACCATCGGTGCCCCCTATTCCGAGCCGAACTGGGCGAAGAATTGGCATCGGCAAATGAACAGCAACACGCACTACAATCGGAGGATCAAGGGCACACGGGAAAACCTGAGCGTAGGCAACCGAGTGCCGCTTGATCCACCGGCGGGCGAGGCGTTTCATACGTACGGCGCATGGTGGGTGGACGCGAACACCATCAAGTTCTATCTGGACGACCAGTATCAATTCACCTTGCATCCGGCCACCAAGTTCAGCGCCACGCCTTTCGACCGTCCGATGCATGTCAACATGGTGTGCGAAACCTACGACTGGATGGCGCCTCCGGAACCCGCTGATTTGACCAATCCCGCCATCAACACCGCCTGCTACGACTGGGTCCGGGCGTATGTGCTGAGGAAGCGGGCGGCGGAAGAGAATCCAAAGGTGAGCATCCCCAGAATTGCCAGCGACTACGTCAACGTTTACAGACCCAGGGGTGACGTCTTCCCAGGCCCAGATACGGCGAGTCTGGTTGCTGGGAGATTCTATCAAGACTGGGTTCCGAACGATCACTGTTTCGTCCGGGACGAATCCGGACGCTGGCACGCGTTCGGTATCACGCATCCGTTGACAGATGTCTCAAATGTCCACGCGGGTGAGTATCAGTCATTCCATGCCATTGCTCCGACCGGAACGCTGAAGGACGTCTTGAAGGAAGGAAGCTGGCTAGACCGACCCAAGGTCCTGCCGCCGCTTGCGCGTCCCGGAGAAATCCCGGAAAACCACGCGCCCTTCATCGTCAAGCGCGAGGGTCTCTTCCACATGGTTTACGGTCCGACGCCCATTCGGTATGCCGTGTCGAGTGACCTCAGCTATTGGAAGCCCAAGGGGAGTCTGCACGGGGCGCCCAGCGGGCGGGATCCACAGATTTTCGTTTGGAACGACACGTATCATCTCCTCGTCTGCGGCGTTCACGACGTGAGGATCGCGACGTCCCGGGACTTCCAGACGTGGACGGAACAAGGCCCGCTTCTCGAAATGAAGCACAGGATTGATCCGGAATCGCCTTCGCTTGTTCGTCATGGCGACACATTCTACCTGTTCGTCTGTGGCTGGAATGGGCAATGGGATCGCAAGGACATTCAGGGTGCGTATCAGCACAAGACCTACGTCTTCCAGTCGGACGATCCGCTGCGGTTCGAGATCGAGAACCAGGTGGCCGTCCTCGATGCTCATGCACCTGAGATCTTTCAGGATGAGGCGGGGGACTGGTTTATCTCCAGCGCGGAGTGGCCCCACCGGGGTGTGAGCATTGCCCGTCTGATTTGGGAATAAATGCAATATCTGAGATAGCGTGCAGGAGTGAGGATTATGACGTCAAATGGCAGATCTCGGATGAATCGAATCCAGCGTCGCGAGTTTCTCAAGCAGGTCGGCGTAACGGCGGTGGCAGTCGCCATGCCGGCTCGCACGTCACCTGGGGCCGCTCAGCAGAACGACAACACATCACGCGTTCCGAGATTCACCTTCGCGGACACGCTTGAGGAACAGGAGGCGCAACTCAGGACAAACCCGTTGGTCCTGCGATTCAGGGAATCACGAGAGAGGATGGCCGGCGACCCCCACCGTCCGATCTATCACTATGTGAACCCGGAACACAGACTGAATGATCCGAACGGACTCTGTTACTGGCAGGGCCGCTGGCACCTGTTCTACCAGGCGTATCCCCCGGAGGACCCGCGCCAGCATTGGGGGCACGCCGTCAGCAACGACCTGATCCACTGGCGCGATCTGCCCTATGCGATTTACCCGAATCCGGAGAGATGCTGCTTCTCCGGCGCCACGCTCGTTGAGAAGGATCGCGTCATAGCGATGTACCACGGGACGGAGGTTGGGAACATGGTGGCGGTATCGAGCGATCCGCTGCTGCTGAACTGGGAGAAGGTGACCGGTAAGGCGGTGATTCCCATAAATTCGGATGAGTTGGTTCCGCCGTACCGGGTGTTTGATCCGTGCATCTGGAAGGAGGGCAATATGTACTATTCGCTCTCTGGAGGCACACTTCCACATGGTCCCGGCGGCAAGCGGATTCGGGCTGACTTCCTGTGGCGCTCGCCAGACCTGGCGAAGTGGGAGTTTGTGCACCAGTTCATTGAGAACGACCATTACGGGCTGGTCGGTGATGACGGAGCGTGTCCGTATTTCTGGCCGATCGGTGACAAGCATATCCTGCTGCACGACAGCCATACCAGCGGGGGGAAGTATCTGCTCGGCGATTACGACACCAAACGCAACAGGCTTGTCGTTACCGACGGCGGCGATTTCAACTTCGGGCCCTCCGGACCCTGCGGAGTCCATGCCCCTTCGGCAACACCCGACGGCAAGGGTGGTGTCATCGTGATCTTCAACATGAATCCCGGCCGGCCCACGAAGGGCTGGAACCAGATTATGACCCTGCCGCGGCGGCTGACACTGCCGCCCAAGGTCAGTGTCGATCCGCTGGGAATCGAGCCGGCCGGGGATGTAGAATCGCTTCGCTATGACCATCAACGCGTCGGCTCGACTTCTCTGCCCGCGAACAAGGAGGTCGTGCTGGAGAGCATCCGCGGCAACGCAATCGAGATCATCGCGGAAATCGACCCCCGCAACGCTCCTATGGTCGAGATGAACGTGCTGCGCTCGGCCAACGCCGAAGAACGCACCAGCATCAGATTCTACAAGAACCGCGGATACCCCCATCGCGAGTATGGCAGAAGCGACCCGTACAGCCGCAACGTCAGCAGTCTGATCTCGATAGACTCGGTGTATTCGACGATCCTGCCGGATGCACTCTCGCGAGCTCCAGAGACGGCCCAGGTCTTCGTCGACAGGAACGAGCCGCTCAAGCTGCGTGTCTTCGTTGACAGAAGCGTCGTTGAAGTATTCGTCAACGGTCGACAGTGCGTGGCGATGCGGGTCTATCCGGGGCGAGAGGACAGCGTTGGGGTGTCGTTGCAGAGCCGGGGGCGAGACGCAACGCTCACATCGCTGGATGCTTGGCAGATGAAGAACATCTACGCGTAGCAAGAAGGACCCTTTCACGATGCATCGCAAGACATTTCTCAAGAACTTGGGCCCGGGCGCGCTCGACTGTTCGCTGATGCTGGCAGGCTGTGTGAGCACGGCAAGGGCCTCATCGGCAAAGCGGCCGCCTGGACCTGTCAAACGCGGATCGGACCGCTTTACCGCTTTGTAAGGGCTGAACCGGCCGAAGGGCTACATTGCGCTGGCCGGAAGGGAGCGGCCGTATCGGTTTCATGGTCTGGATGCGCCGCCCAGAGAAACGAAGCAGAACATGACGGACATCATGGCGTTGTAAGGAGAGTCACGGTGAAACGAGCCCAGTTCATCATTATCGCAGTACTCATCGCCCTGTCGGGGACATCATGTGCTCAAACGACCTCCTACGGCAAACGCTTGGCCCGGCTCAACCCTACCATCAATCTGGACAAGCTCGCGGGGGACAGACTGGTGCTTGACAACTGTCTCTGCACGAACTCGATCTGCAGCCCCAGCCTCGCGACAATCTGAACCTACGACGTGCATCACTCCATCGGGTGGATGCACAGCGCTGACAAACTGGCCTGGGCGCGGTCGCCGTCAATGAGCGATACGGTGAGCGTGTGTTTCCCCGGCTTGGCAAACACCAGTCGTCCGAACGGGTACGTGTGATAGACAGAAGCCGAGTTCTGTTGATTCTGCAGCCGGGTTCCCTCGTCCGTTTCGATGCGCCAGACCATGCGGCCTTCGCCGCGATAGGTGAGTTCGACATGGTAGTCGCCGGGCTCGGCAACGTCCACGTGCCAGACGGCGCGGCCGCCTTCTTCCCAGTTGCCGACCTGCGTCATGTGTTTCCACTCGCCGAATTTCTCCATCCACTTGAGTTCCTTCTTCTCCGCTTGGGCAACCTCGGCGAACTCGACTAACAGGGTCGAGATGATGTTGGGATGGACGCCAAGGGTCTGGTCGACTACAGGTGGACCGCTCAATCGGACCTCGATCACGCTCGCCGGACGATCGGGGGGCGTGCAGGGAACTTGCAGTTCCGTCCACGCGCCGCGTCTTGACCACGGAATCGGGGCCAGCTCCCCGCCGCTGGTGACATGGGCGGATTGGATCTCGGTCTGCAGTCCGGGCAAGAACAGGCGGCCATCCTGCGGCCAGTCGAATACAACGAGGTTCAGGGTATTGCCCCGCGTCGTGACATCGCCCCACGGCAACGCGTGCCCCCAAGGGGACGCACCGGCCGCATAGACCACATCCGGGTGCTTCTTGATCCATTTCCCGGCCTCCACCAGGTATCCGGCGGCGGGAGCGGGAATGCGTCCCTTGCCATCAGGCCCGACGTTGAGCAGGTAGGAGCCCCCGCGTCCCACGGTGGCGACGAGGCGGCGCAGAATCTCCGTCGCGTCCTTCCAGTTTTGGTCGTACCAGGCGTAGGACCATGAATCGTTGGTGGTGTCGCACGTCTCCCATAGCCCATCGGCATTCCGCGGAGGCACGTCCATGTCGCCCTTGCTTTCATAGTCGCCCAGCCCGTGGCCGACCCGACTGCAGAGCATCGCATTCGGCTGCGTTTCGCGGACGAGCTTCACGAGTTCTTCGACGGACTCCTTCGGGATGCGTCCCGGGGTGTCGAACCACACGAAGCCCAGCGGGCCGTATTGCGTGCAGATCTCCTTCACCTGCGGATAACACTTGTCGCGGAAATACTGCTCGAACGTGGCCGGACTGCCATCGGGATTGGCCTTCGGCCCGTTGCTGCCACCCGGTTCCGTCCAATCCTGGTTGTGCGAATAATAGAATCCGAACCCCAGGCCGGCCTCGCGGCACGCGGCGGCCAGTTCCTTCATCGGATCCCGATGAAACGGCGTGGCGTCCACGATGTTGAACGGATGCTTCGACTTGAACATCGCGAAGCCCTCGTGATGCTTGGACGTGATGATGATGTATTTCATCCCCGCTTCCTGGGCGACCCGCACAATCTCCTTCGCGTCGAAGTCCGTCGGGTTGAATTCCCTGGCGACGGCCTTGTATTCGTCGTCCGGGATCTTCATCTGGCGTTTGATCCACTCGCCGATGCCGTAGAAGGTCTCGCCCTTCCATTGGCCGCCCAGGTGCGAGTAGAGGCCCCAGTGGATGAACATGCCGTAGTTGCCGTCGCGGAACAGGGCGGCGCGTTCGGACGACTCGACACCGGTCTGGACCTCCCGGCCGCCCCACATCGTGTCCATCCGCTGAGCGAAGGTGGGGGGCGCCATGATCGCGGCCGCCAGAAGGGCGAGGCTGATCTGTGTTGCTCGGTTGCTCATGATCGTTCCCTTGGTAATGGTCTTTCTCGGGTGGTGTGTTGGTTTTCAGAAAATGGTCTGCTCAACTCTCTCGGCTGAAAAACAGGCTGGGTCTGGTGCTGCGGGCAGCGTTGTCTTCCAGTCGGTGATCTTGCCCAGTAATTGCCTGACGACTTCTGGCTTGTCAGCCTTCAAGTCCGTCTTCTCGTAGGGGTCGGTGGCGATGTCATAGAGTTCGCAATAGGACAGATCCTGGTTGGCCAGGAGTTTCCACTGTTGATCGACGATGGCGTAGGAGACCCAGTGATAGGGGCGGCTCTTGGGAGCGGGCCAGGCGGAAGGGAATTTCCAGAAAAGCGGGGTGTCACGTTTCGCGTAGGGCCGGCCCATCAAGGTCGCCACTTGGCTGACGCCATCCGGTTTGTAGGACGCCGGCAGTTTCGCACCGCCCACCTCACAGAAGGTGGGCAGGAGATCGACCGCCGAGATCAGCGAGACCTTGTCCACTTTGCCGGCTGCGATCTTGCCCGGCCAACGCGCGATGAAAGGGACATTGATACCGCCTTCAAACAAGGACGCCTTGTACCCCTTCCTTCCCCCAGTCGTCCCCTTGGAGGCCGCGATGCCCCAGCCAGCTCCGGTCGCGGTGTCATAGGTCAGTTCGAGCTTCGCCTCGTCCGAGGCACGGGCGGGGCCGTTGTCTGAACTGAAGATCACCAGCGTGTTCCCGGTCAACTGCAAGCGGTCGAGGGCATCGAGCACCTGCCCGATCCGGTCGTCGGCGTGGGACAACACTGAGGCGAAGATTTGATCCTCGCGGTTCGTCATGTCACGGAACCGCCACTCGTATTTCGGCACCGTGTGAAACGGCGTGTGGGGTTCGTGAAGCCACAGGTTGATGAAGAACGGTTTGCCCTCGCGATGACTCTTCTCGATGAAGGCGATGGCGTGCAGCGCGTCCTCGTGCACGGGCATCTGTTCGCCGGCGCAGTTGAAGGCGCCGTATTCGTCGTAGCCATACGCCTTCGGCAGCGGCGAATCCGGGATCATGTTGTTGGACAGATGCCATTTGCCGAAGTGCGCGGTGCGATAGCCGGCCTGCTGGAGAAAGCGCGGCAAGGTCGGCACGTCCGGACTCAACCAGTCGGGCATGTTGCGGCGCTCGTTCTGGTTCGCCCAGGCGAAGTGCCCGTCGATGTGGTAACGCGCCGGGAAATGCCCGGTCATCACGGCCGTCCGACTGGGCGAACACACGGCGCTGGCGACCGTGAACCGATAGAACCCCGTGCCTTCCCGTGCCAGGCGGTCGATGTTGGGGGTTTTGAGGTAGGGATGGCCGTGGCACGACAAATCGCCCCAGCCCCAATCGTCGGCGAAGATGAAAAGGATGTTGGGTTTGGGCGCGCCGGCGGCGCGAAGTGCAGCGAGCGGCGCGAACAACAGTGCGATGGCGACAGTGATCGGGATCTTCATGTTGGCTATTTCCAATCTATCTTGGCGGTCTTCTTCTCGATATCGACCAACACGGACGCGTGTTCGAATTCGCGTCGGTAGGTCCAGCCGTCACGCTTGGCTTCGCCTTTTGGCGGGCCGAGCGGCTTGTCGAATTCCGGATACCAGTCGAACGTGCCGTGCATCTCCCGGTAGCCCCAGGTGTAGCAGAAGTAGCTGTTCGTTTCCGCCGCCACCAGAAAACAGGCCAGCGGGAACGTGATGCGCTCCTTCGCCAGACGCGCCAGTTCGGCGTGCGGCTTCTGCATCATGTCGGTTTCCCGAAACGAAAAGCCCGGCCACCCTTTGAGGAGGACGATTTTGCCGTCATTGGCTGCGGCCTGCGTCGCCTCGAAAAACGCCGCCAACTGTTCCTTGCTGTCACCGTATTTGGGATGGTCGAAGCTCTCAATCATTGCGCCGTCGGCAAACCGCAGCAACTTTTTGGGGTCATCTTTCATCAGCCCGTTGTAGATGATGAGTTTGTCGGACCCGAGTTTACGGCGCGTTTCTTCCAGCAAGGCAACCCGCGATGCCACGAGCGCCACCAGTGTTTTGTCATCCAGTCCCTTCTCCTGGCTCTGCCCCATCGCATCGGCGAAAATCCCGTCGGCTCCATACTCGTTCACGGCCTTCGCCGCCGCGTCCGACCACCAATCGCGCACATCCTGTCTCGTCAGGTCGTAGTTGGGAACCGTCTTGCGTCTCAGGACCGGATCGCCCTTGCTGTCTTTCAGAAACCCGTCGGCGGGGAACGTCCGCATGGCCTTATAGCCGCCCCTATTGGACGACGTGTCCAGCGATGCGTTCCAGTAGAAGAGCACCTTCGCCTTCGGGTTCCGCTTCTTGATTTCCCGGGCCGCCACGACGAAGCCATCCTCCGTGCTGCCGTGTTTGTGGCTCGCCTGGTGTTTCTCGATCGTGACGAAATCAAAATGCTCCGCCAGGAAGTCAAGCTGCTCCGCCGTGAAATCGTCCGATGTCTTGCCGACGTGCGCATACACCGGCACCCGGTCCCAACTGAAATTCGGACACCCATCACCGGCGTGGAGCACGGCCAGCGGCATGAATAGAAGGGCGGTGAGGGTGAGAAGGGCGTGCTTCATGGCTATTTCCTTCCAGCGTGAGCAGTTCCTATTTCAAGGTCAGGCAGAGAACCGTGTCTTTGTCGTCCGGGGCTTTCTCCGGCAAATGAACGGTCAGGGAAGCCCCGGCTTGGGTGAATTCAACGGACTTATGGGCGGGATCGGCGAGCAGGTAGGCATTGGCCACAGAACCTCCCACGCCGGGAAGAACAAACGAGCCATTGGGCCACTTGAAAAGATGGATATACAGCTTGCCCAGCCGGCCGGTGGCCAGCCAGTCGGGAACGCTTTCGGTCTCGGCGTTCGCCGCCTTGCCATTGCGGGCTTTGGGGGCGCTTTTCACCGAGGCGACACCCTGGAACGAAATGGGTGTCGTCCCGTAAATCGCCTCACCATTGACCTTTAGCCAGTCGCCGACTTTGCCCAGAACCGTGACGGCTTCGGCCGGGATTACGCCCTCGGCAGTCGGTCCGACGTTGAGCAGGAAGTCGCCCCCCTTGCTCACCACCTCGACCAACTGTCGGATGACGGTGGCCGGGGTCTTCCAGTCGTGGTCGTTCGCCGTATAGCCCCAGGAGCGATTCAGCGTCATGCAGGTCTCCCATTTCCAGCCGGGAAACGGATGGGACGGGATCTGCCGGTCGCCATAGGAGAGGAAGTCCACGCCGATATCCCGCAGTTCGTCCAATTGCGCCGGGCTGAGGTTCTCGATCCTCCGCCCGCTATACAGGACACGGCTGTTGACCAACGTGGACGGCTGAACCTTCCGGACTTCGTTGACAAGTTCCAGCGCCTTCTCCGGAGTCATACTATTCGGTGTATCGCACCAGAGATCGGCGACCGGTCCGTAGCCAGTGAGCAACTCCCGGATCTGCGGCAGGGACTTCTTCCGGAAATATGCATCGAAATCGCCTTGCTGGGCCGGATCCCACGCCCCCCGGGAAACCGCGCCGCCGGGATAGTGCCAATCCTGTGCGTCCGAGTAGTAGAATCCGAGTTTGATACCGCCCTTGCGGCAGGCCTCCGCCAGTTCCTTGAGCGGATCGCGCTTGAACGGGGTGGCATCCACGATGTTGTAGGGGCTGACCCTGGAACCGAACATCGCGAAGCCGTCGTGGTGTTTGCTCGTGATGACGATGTATCTCATCCCGGCATCCTTCGCGACTTTCACCCATTCGTCCGCGTCGAACTTCACCGGTTTGAACTTGGCCGCCAGCTTCTCATATTCGGCGATGGGAATCTTCTCCCTGTTCATGACCCACTCGCCTCGTGCGAGCTCGGCATACAGTCCCCAATGGATGAACATGCCGAACTTGGCCTCGTCCATCCAGGCCGCGCGGTTCTGGGCGGCGTTGACCGTCGCTGCTGCCCTGGAGGCGGTGCTCAGGGCGGCAAGGGCCAGCAGGCAGAGTATCATCTGTCTCATGGTTCAAATACTCCTACTTGTCCACTGTATTTTGCTTCTTGGCGCCATGTCTATCACCTTGTCCCGTTGTTTGGCAGATACCCGGCAACGAAATCGACCGTACGCTGGACAAAGCCCCGGCAGGCGAATCGATGTTGCATAAATGCCGCTTGTTCAATTGTTAGTTCATCTGGTTTCAGAACCGGTCAAGTCTGCCTGCCGCACACTAGCGGGCAGATTCTTGTTGGATTCCAGGAGGTAGACGGGGCCCAGGGTGATGAACTGCACTCTGAGTTCCGGTGTGTCTGAACCACTGCCAGCCGCCGTCGTGACGGTGTTGTCACCCTTGTTGACAGTGAACGACTTGGTCATTGCCGGCAGGGTGCGGAGCAGGTTCCAGTTCTTGTCATAGACGCTCACGGCGTTGCCCCCCGCAGACTTCATGTATTCGTTGGGTTGTATCTCACCTTTCACGGACAGCGTTCCACTGCCGTTAGTGACTGCGCAATAATAACCTGAACAACTTTCACTTCCGTGGAGACAGGGTGTAGTTCCATTCGCCGTGGAATTCGTGACGTTTGAGGCGTAGTTGCCCCAGTTGCTCGTCGGTTACCTTGATCTTG
>CAYHAJ010000005.1:0-2119 GCA_964354535.1 uncultured Pirellulales bacterium | reverse complement strand
CAAGCCCTTCAAGTTCAATCTCTATCGCATTCCTTTCCACGGCGGTCAAGGAGGTAAGGCCGAGCCAATCCCCGGGGCCTCGTTCAACGGTAAGAGCAACTTCTTTCCCAGGTACTCGCCGGACGGCAAGTGGATCGTGTTCTGCCAGGCGCAGAACTACATGCTCCTGCAGCCGGATAGTGAGTTGTACATCCTTCCCGCGGCAGGCGGGGAAGCTCGAAGACTGCGGGCCAACACCAAACGGATGAACTCCTGGCACAGCTTCTCGCCCAATGGCAAATGGCTCGTCTTCTCCGGTAAGCCCGATTCGGCCTACACGCGGCTGTACCTGACTCATATTGATGACAAAGGTGAGAGCACTCCACCGGTGGTGCTGGATCGCCTGACGGCTGCGGATCGCGCCGCCAACATCCCGGAGTTCGTCAACGTTGCCCCTACCGCTCTGCGGCAGATTCGCGAGCAGTTCGTCGATGATGTCTCCTATGCGCGGGCGGCCTGGGAGTACTTCAAGTCGGGCGATTTTGATGATACGGAACGCCAGGCCAGAAAGGCCCTGGCGTTGAACCCCAAGAATGGCGACGCCCTCCATTGCCTGGGACTGGCCTTCTTTGGACGAGAGCAATATGCCGAGGCGATCCGGTATCTGTCGGAGGCTGCCCAAGTCAAACCCAGCGATGGCGGAATTCAGGTCGACTGGGGGGCCGTCCTCGTCGCCGAGAACCGGCTGGAGGAGGGCATCCGCCATCTGCGCCAAGCCGTGGAGCTTGACCCAGTCCGTCACGAGGGGTACTTCAACCTCGGCCTGGCGGAATTTCGCCGGGGCAACAAGCCGGAGGCCCTGAAATGTTGGCTGCGAGTGACGGAACTCGCGCCCTACAACTACGAAGCCCACCACAATGTCGCCCTATTGCTGGATGAGCAGGGTCACCGGGACCAGGCCCTCGCGCATTATCGCCAGGCCGCACGGCTCAAGCCGGACGATCCCATGACACAGGCCCAGTTAGGGACGTCCCTGTGCGCTAACGGGGCGATCAAAGAGGGGTTGACGCAGTTGTCCGACGCGGTGAATCTCAATCCCAGCAACAACGCCGTTCGCTACGAACTGGCGACCACCCTGGCCCGGCTCAAGCAGCACGACCAGGCCATCGCCCATTTCCTGCGGATTCTGCGACTTGACTCGCGCCATACGGATGCGCTGCTGGGCTTGGCGGCCAGTTATGCCGAGACCCGCCAGATGGACAAGGCTCTCGGCTGCCTGGAAGAAGCGCAGCGGATCGCCCAATCGACCGGCAACCAGAAACTCCTCCAGCAGATTGCCAAGCAGATCGAGGTCTACCGACAGCGAGAGAAATAGAACGTCAGGAGATCTGTGCGAAGGTCAATTCGAAATCTCCTGTTCGGAGCAGGTGCGGCGGCCGTGGTGGTCGCCGCCAGTGTGGGAGTGCTCTTCCTGCACGGGACGGGGATGAACCCCCGGAAGGTGCTGGAGTCCCTGGCCCGAGCCGCCTCACCGGGCCGGATTGTGATTGAGTACCCGCAGGAGGGGACCCTGTTTCCCCCCGAAATCGGCGCTCCCACCGTTCGCTGGAAGGACGAGAACAGCCGGGCAAACCTGTGGCTGGTTACGATCGAGTTTCCCGACGGCCGGGGACGCCTCAACCGTTTTGCCCAGCAGGCCGAGTGGCGACCGGAGCCGCGGGTCTGGGAAGGGATCAAGAGACGGTCTCGGGAGAGCCCGGCGGTCGTGACCGTGATCGGAGTCAATCGGCAAGCGCCCGCGGAGGCCCTGTCCGCCGGACGGGTCACGATCCGGACCTCGTCGGACCCGGTGGGAGCGCCGCTGTTCTATCGGGAAGTGAACCTGCCCTTCGTGGAGGCGGTCAAGGACCCCTCGACCATTCGCTGGCGTTTCGGGGCGATTTCGTCCCCAGAGCCGCCGCCCCTTGTGCTGGAGAAGCTGCCCGTGTGCGGCAATTGTCACTCCTTCTCCGCCGATGGCGCGGTGCTGGGGATGGATGTCGATTACGCGAACGATAAGGGTTCCTATGCCCTCGCCCCGGTCAGCAAGTCCATGACGCTCGATAAGAAGGTGATCATCACCTGGAGCGACTATAAGAAA
>CAYHAJ010000004.1:0-17042 GCA_964354535.1 uncultured Pirellulales bacterium | reverse complement strand
TCCCCCGCCGGCGGCGGAGCCTTTGATGTTGAAGGTGGGTCCGCCGCTCGGCTGGCGGATCGCGCCGGTGACACGCTTACCGAGCTTTCCCAGCCCCTCGATCAGCCCGATCACGGTCGTGGTCTTGCCCTCCCCCAGGGGCGTCGGTGTGATGGCGGTCACGTCGATGTATTTGGCGGTGGGATTGCCCTGCACGCGGCGGATGACCTTGGCGTAATCCACCTTGGCCAATTGCGGCCCCATCGGGATCAGCTCATCGTCTCTTAATCCCAGCTCCTGAGCCAGTTGACCCACGGGCTTCATGACTTCTTCCGCGGCCTCGGCAATCTGCCAGTCCTTCATCGTCAGCGGATCCATGACTGTAGGGGCAACCCCCCGTGGTTGCCCTGCGTTGGGCAGGCACGGGGTGGGGACCCCAATCGCGGAATCATGCGATTGGGGACCCGGCCTGCCCCTACGTCCTGTGCCCCCGTGGACTTTCGTTACTGTTGTCCCGGGCTTCTTGGATGATCGCACGCGCTTGAGAACCTCTACTCCTTGTGACGTTGTCGGGCCGCGTTTCATCGAATTCTCACCTCTCTCAACCAGAAGAAATCGGACAGCCGAATTTCTAATTTCAGGGTCGGCGCCCTGGCATCGGCCAAGCGACCTCCCTATTTGAGCTTATGAAAAAGGGGGCCCTGAGACTATTGTGGAAACCCCGTACAAGAACACGTTAGTAGGGGCGACGCACGCGTCGCCCCTACCGTCGGCCGGGCCATCGGCTATTTGCGGTCTGCACGCATCCTGACAGCGGGGATTTGGCGGCCCAGGCCGTGTCCGTGGGGAATTGTTTCGGGGAGAGAGGATTGTGGAAAGTACGTATGCGGCAAGACTCCGTCAGTCCGTCCAGCCCATGGCCGTGGACTTCTTGACCAGGTCCACCAGGTTATCGACGCCGAGCTTGCGCATGACCCGGCTGCGATGCACCTCGATCGTCCTTTCCGAGCGTTCCAGAATGTACGCGATGCGCTTGTTGCTGATGCCCTCCAGGATCAGGCACAGAATAATGCGTTCGGTCCGGGTCAGCGGCTTTCCCACCAGGGGATCGTGCAGCTCGGCCCCTTTGAGAAGGGCCGACTCCACCACGCTCAGGAGCTTGGTCTCATCGACCGGTTTCTCGATGAAGTCAAAGGCCCCGGTCTTGACCGCCTGCACGGACATGGGGATGCTCCCGTAGGCGGTCATGACGATGACGGGAATCCACGGGAAGATCGCCCGGACTTCGTGGAGAAGGTCCAGCCCGCCTTTGCCGGGCATCTTGACATCGGTAATCAGCAGGTCGCACCCTTCGGCCAAGGCGCGACTCTGCGTCTTGAGCTCGTCCAGGCAACTGGGCACATCCGGAAAACAAGTACAGTCATACGTCGCGCGCTTCAGGATGGCGCAGACCGCTGCCCGGATGCACTCATCGTCATCCACCACAAACACATGCGCTACAGCACTGTCATTCACGGCCATAGTTTGAAGTTGGAAGTTACAGGTTTCAAGCTGAAAGACCAGAAATCCGAAGCACGAAATTCGAAATCCGAAATAAATCCAAAATCCAAAGCACCAATGACCCAAACGCTATCGCCAGTCAATGGCTCCGTTTTGAATTTTGGGTTTTGGACATTCGACTTTGTTTCGGATTTCGTGCTTCGCATTTCGAGCATCCGGCCTCCCGCCGGTCAGGCCGCGTAGACTTTCAGGAAACTGTCCGAGTAAATCTGCTTGTTCATCAGCATCTCGGCCGTGGCCACCGCGTTCATTAGTTCCTGGTCATTCACATCTACGATGGCCGAGTCCAGGCCGTGCGAAATGGCCATGGTCAGGAAGATGCGATTGATGAGATTTCTTTCGCTGGCCCCCTGGGACAGATTCGACAGGCCGATGGTCATGTGGGGGACAGGGTCCGACAGGAACTTGATCTGATCCATCGCCGCCAGGATGTTGCCCGGCTGCACCTGGGCATTCGGCACCTTCACAGGCAGGATAATGGGGTCGATGAACAGCCGCTGCGCATCAAAATCGAGTTCCGTCGCCCGCGAGAGGATCTGCGCGGCGATCGAGACCCGCGTGTCGATGTCCTGCGGCACGCCGTTCTTGTCCATGGTCAGGGCGATGATATTCGCCTTCGGTCCCGCGGACCGGGCCATCTCCACGTACTTATCGAACACCGCCTCATCGCTTTTCTTGTTCAAGGGCGTGGAATTGAGGATGAGGCCGTTGTCGGCGTTGATGACTTTCAGTCCGGCGGCGATGACAACGGGCTTTTGCGAATCGAGACTCAGCGGCGTCGAGCAGACCTCCTGGATAGTCTCAATGAGCCATTGGATAGTCCCTTCCTGGTCCGCCGCGGCCGTGCCGACGTTCACGTCGAGGTAGGTTGCTCCCGCTTGCGTCTGCCGGAGCGCCCAGTCCTGAATGACCTTCTTGTCCTTGCCGGCGATCGCCTCTTTGACGTCCTTGAACATCCCATTGATGCGCTCACCAATCAGAATCATGATAGAACCCCTTGCCAGTTTGTAGGGGCGAAAGATGTTTCGCCCTCCCTTTGTCAGGGGCGAAAGACTTTTCGCCCCTACGACGATCATTTCCAGATTTGGTCAATGAAGTTCCGGACCGTCGCGACGGCCTTCGGATGCCTCATGCGAATGATGTCGACGCCCGCTTGGAGCAGACAGATGGCCGTGGCGGCCTCCCACATCGGCCCCCGCTCGCGCAGGTCGCCCCAGCCCGGCGCGTCGGCCAGCTTCGCCTCTTTACAACGCCAGGACTCGTAGCCAACGTCGCAAATGGCGGGCATGGCCATCATCTTGTCGCCTCCCAGGGCGGCCAGTCGCTGGCGTTCCTGGATCGAGTAGGCGTACTCGATGCCGTAGCCCAGAGCGCCGGTCGATTGGAAGGTCACGACCCGTTCCAGCGGGAACCCCATGTCGGACACCAGGATGTTCACCTGCTTGGCGATATTGATGTCCAGCGGCGCCTCGGTGATCAGGCAGTGATCGTCGGCCATGGCGATGGCCGTGAGGGACTTGTAGTTGTCCTCGGTCGCGGTGCCGATCAGGCATTTCTCGCCTTTCGCGGCCCCGCTGACCTTGGGCATGACCTCGTTGTCCTTCTCATCGTTGCCGCAGCCCCACAGGACCAGGGGAACCTTCACCGCCTTCAGCACGGTCTGCGTGACTTTGACGGCGTGCGCCGCGTCCTGGTTCGCCTTGTCCGGGTGAATCCCCTCGAATTTGACGCAAATCAGGTCCGTCCCGTACTCCTCGACACACTGTTTGGCCCAGTCGCCGGGATGGTTCGCGGTGACCGCGAAGGATTCGAGCAGGACGCCGGGCCAGTCGTCCGGCCGCACGTCGAGCACATCCATCGCAATCAGCGGCTTTTGCCCGGCGCCCGAGGCCGCACCGCCATAGACGACGTTCCGGGCCCCGCCCACCGTCACCGTGGACCGTTGCCCCCCGCCCAGGGTGATGCGGTTCACGGAACCGGTGAAGCCTTCTACAACTTCAGGAACAGGCATACGAAACCTCCAAAATTGATGATTTATGAATTCTGATTTATGAATCATGAATCGCAATTCATAAGTCTCCCGGCCATCGTCCGCACAGTCTGGAAGGCCGGGCTGTCTTCCGCCAGGGCAAATACATCCTCGCCGCGTCGGGACGCGTTCAGGACCATCAGGTCCTCCGGCACCCGTGCCAGGACGTCCAGCCCTTCTAAGGGCGGGCAATCGCCGTTGGCCTTGTTCCACAAGAGACCCATCTCCTTAACCACGATCGGCAGCTTCCGGGCCAGTTCGTGGATGCGCCGGGCGGTCAACGCTCCGACGGAGGTCGGTTCGGACACGATGCACAGCCAATCCACATGGTTGGTCGTCCGGCGGGACAAGTGCTCCATGCCCGCCTCGTTGTCGATCACCACGAAGCGGTACTTGGAGCTCAATTCGTCGAGAATGCGCCGCAGCAGATTGTTGACCGCGCAGTAACAAGACGGTCCCTCGGGCCGGCCCATGGTCACCAGATCGAAACGCCCGGCCTCGGTGATCGCCTGCTGGAAGCCGTATTCGACCAGGTGGACCCGGTCCATGCCGCCCGCATTGGGCGACTTGGCCCTGGCCTGCTCGCGGATGTCGGCGACCGTGGTGCCCGGCGGCACGCCCAGCGCCAGAGCCAGGCAGGCGTTGGGGTCCGCGTCGATGCATAGAATCGGCCCGGTGTCGGGACTTTCCAGCAGCGCTCGGACCATCATCGAGGCAAGCGTCGTCTTGCCCGAACCGCCTTTGCCGCTGACGGCGATTGTTGTAGTCATGAACACCTCTGATCTATGATTCATGAATTATGATTTATGATTTTGCTATCGCCAGGACCGAGGTGGTTCCGGATGCGAGCATCATCCCGCCTGGATTTACGATTTGGTTCTGAATCATAATTCATAATTCATAAATCATAATTCCGAATTCCCTGGGCGGAGGGGAAGAGCGATAGATCCGTGTGGGGCAGGAACTTGGCCCGGATGAATTCTTCCATGTAGCCGCGGTGGCTCATCAAGTCAAAGTAGGTCATGCTCGCGGCGATCTCGTCCGCGCGCCGTAAGGCCTCCCGGCTCAACAAGGCCATCTTCGCTCCGGCCATGGACGTGTTGCCCACAAAGCGAATCTTCTCCACGGGCACATCCGGCAGCATCCCGATGGTCACCGCATGGCGGACATTGAGAGAATTGCCGAAGCCACCCGCCAGGAACACTGTTTCCAGGTCCTCCAGCTTCATCTGCGTGGCCTCCATGAGCACGCGAATGGCCGCGAAGACACCGGCCTTGGACCGCAGCAGGTTGTCGATGTCCGCCTGCGTAATTACGATCTCCTGTCGGCCATTGTCCGGCGGCACCAATTGGTACTGCCGTCCGTCCTCACCGTGCGTCAAGGCCGAGTCATGGTCCTCGGCAAATCGGCCCGTCCGGTCGATCACGCCGCCGGCATAGAACTCCGCCAGCACATCCAAAAGGCCCGAGCCGCAGAGACCTGCCGGCGGCCCGTTGCCAATCGTCTGGTACTCCAAACGACCGGGCCCCCGATAGGTGAACTTCTCGATGGCCCCAGCCCCCGCTCTCATGCCGTGGCGAACGCCACTGCCTTCGAACGCCGGGCCGGCAGAGCTCGACGCACAGACCAACCAGTCGCGATTACCCAAGACGACCTCGCCGTTGGTGCCGATATCCGCCAGGAGCGAAACCCCCGACTGGGCGAACAGGCCCGTCGCCAGCACGCCCCCCACGATGTCGCCGCCCACATAGGCAGCCACCGCCGGCAGACAATAGAGGAGGCCCCGGGGATTGATCTGGATGCCGATCTCGGCGGCGCACAGGGGCGGCACGAAACTGGCGGACGCCACGTAGGGCTCGCGCCGGATGCGCCGGGTGTCCAGGTTGAGCAGAAAATGGGTCATCACCGTGTTGCCGGCGCAGACAATCGCGGTGATCTCGTGTAGATCGACCTTCTGTCGGGTCGCCAGCGTCCGGATCAGGTTGTTGACGTCCTTGACGACACGATGTTGCATCTCGTCGAAGGCGTCGTTCTGTTCCGCATACATGATCCGCCGGATGTAGTCCTCGCCGAAGCTCAATTGGCTATTGTACATCGCTTCGGTGTCGAGGGTCGCGGCAGTAGTCAAGTCTACCAGGTGGGCCACCACGGTCGTGGTACCTACGTCGACTGCCACAGCAAAATTTCTTTTGCTGTGATCGCCCGCGTCCACCGAAAGGACTTCGGTGGTATCGACTCGGCGCCCGACCGTTACGGTGGCCCTGTACCCGGCATTTAGGAGAACTTTCGACAGTGTTTGGAGAATTCGATAGTCCGTGTGCAGAATGGGCACCTCGAGATGCCTGCGGACGGCACTGTGCAGACGCTCATGGTCGGCCGTATGATCCTGCACGCTCGGCGGCGTCATCTCGACGTACAGCTTCCGCACGAGCGGCTCGAACGGGAACGTGGCCAGGCGCCCCTGGCCGCGCGTGGCGCTGGATTGGGGGGCGTCCCCGTCGAGGAGAATGCGACCGGTCTCCAGCGTGTGGCCCCTGGGGACCGTTACCGTCATACCCGAGAGAACTTGGGTTTGACAGGCCAGGACCGTGTGGTCTCGCACCTCTTCGGCCGTGAGCAGAGTCGTCGGCTTGGCTTCACACTGGCCTTCGTCGACGGTGACCTTGCACTTGCCGCAATAGCCGTCGCCGCCGCAGACGCTGCTGAGGTACAGCCCGACCCGGCGGGCCGCGTCGAGCAGGGTCGTCCCACACTCGACCTCGACCTTCAAGCCGCTCGGCCCAAAGCAGACCTTACATGTTTTCTTCTGGCCGTCTTCCATCGTTCACTAATCGTCAACCGCAACCGATCACCGATCCTATTTCCACACATCCTGCAGATACTTGGGCAGCATGGAGCATTCCCGGGGACCTACGAGCACCTCCCAGTTTGTGGCCTCTTCGAGCTTGCCGCTCATGACGGCCACGTAACCGGGGATAATCAGCTTGCGGTGCTTGACCAATTTCGCGACGTCATGCTTCTGCATGGCCTGGGCGACGACCTTCTCGTTCAGCTTGTCGCCGGAATAGGCGGTCAGCACGCTGGTGCCCTCGGTATCGACCACGAGGATGTAGCTGGGCACCCGGCTGGCCTCCACGTCGGATTCCAGGCTGTAATACGTCAGGGAGAAATTCGTCGTGAACATCAGCGGGGAGTTCTCGTTCGGCTCGCCCACCGGGTACACCTTCGGCTCCACCTGGACCGGCTTCTGCGGGTCGCTGTAAATATTGGCCACCGCCGTCAGCAGGGGCAGGAGCACGCCGGGCTCGACCGTATCGAGGACCACGATGCCCGAATATTTGCACGCCAAACTGATCGCCACGGCGCCTTGCCGGCTCGCGTCGCCGCCGCTGACGAACGACAGCGTCGGATAGCCGAGGGGCCGGAAGACCTTCTTGAGGGACAGGACCCGCATCCGCGAAAGACCATACAGCCGGTCGGCCAATGTGGGCGCATCGAGAGTCAGCACGATGTTCTCGACACCCGCGACCCGGATCTTCTCGCTAAGGTCGGCGAGCTCGTCAATCGATCCGGCCCGGGCCACCAGGGGACAGCCGCTGTCCTTGGCAATCTTGGCCATGGCCTCGGCGGTGTTGGTCCGGGCGCCGGCCAGCAGCGGCATCGCTTGGCCCACGCGTTTGACGGCCGCCGCCATCGCCTGGGGGGAGTCCGTCACCAGAATCAGGGCCAAGCCGGTGCCGTCCTTCACGGCCGCGCAGACCTGGGCAAAGGTGTCCGCCGAGCCGCTTTCGTTCACCATCGCGACGGCCTTGATCCCGATGTGGGTGCCGACCCGCTCGAATTGCAGCGCCTTGACTGCTTTGATTCGCTCTTGCAGGGCCGGACCAGAGAGCTTGTCCGACACGGTCGCCGCGACGATCGTGGGACTGTGGAATTTCTCATCGTGCCGGAACAGCACGGTCTCCTGACCGGTCTGTACCTGGGTGTCTCCGCTGCCAAAGACGATCTTTCGCATGGGGGGCGCGGCCGCCGCCGCGAGCTTCTGCTTCGCCTCTTCGGAGACTTCCGGACAGGCCTCCAGCTTGGCACGCTTCTGGGCCAGTTGCATGGCAAAGGCCAGACACGTGGGCATGCCGCATTTCTTGCAGTTGGTCTTGGGAAGCAGCTTGAAGATATCCAACCCTGTCAAAGCCATAAGGTCCTCACGTCGCAGTTTAAGGTCTAAAGCATGTCATTGCGCGCGAAGCCAAGCAATCTCCCATCGTGAGGATCCGAGATTGCTTCGTCGCTGCGCTCCTCGCAATGACATTCTTCGTACTTTTCGTCAGAACATCGGGTCCATCGTCGTGACGGGATGCCCCGCGTTGGTAATGAATTCCAGAACCTGCTCTTCCGTCGTGGCGTTCGTCTCGTCGGCGATCTGGGCCAGGAATGCCTCGCCGCCCAGTCCAAGCTCTTCGGCCCTTTTCACGAAGGCGTCGTGAATCTCCTGCTTGAGCACAGTGGGCATCCAGACGATCCGTTTGATTCCGCCTTCGGCGGCAATGAATTTCTTCGAGCCGATGTAGTACTTGGAGTGGCCAATGAAGCCTGGCACCTGCTGGCCGCCGCCGACCGTGCCGGCGAGCGTGGAGAACTTCATGCCGCTCGGCGTCATCTCGGGGTACTCCCGGTTGACGATCATGATGCCGCCGGTCATCGGCAGGATCGCGGCGATGCACTCGAAACAGCCGCACGAGGTCATCGGATCGACGATCATGCTGTACTGGCTCATGCGCTCGATCTTGTTGCCGCTGGCGGAAACCACGAAGGCATTGACCTTGTCCCACTGACCGATCTTCGGCTCCACGCAGCTACCCTTGGCGATCGGCTGGTTGGGTCCCGCCGGTGTAATCTCGTGGGCCGCCCGACAATCGAGCCAACTATACGCGCCGCACAACCCGGGCCGCTCGGGCGAGACCACGCACACGTGACTCGGCGCGAAGCTCTGACACAGCAGACAGGAGTAGAACGTCTCCACGTCTTCATCCGTCATGCCGGCAAGCCGCGCATCGCGGTCGGCGTACACGGCCTGCGCCTGCTTCCGCAATTCGAGCACCTGGGCTTCCTTCGTGTAGAGCTTGACCTGGACCTTGTCCAGAATGTTCGAATACTGATCGTGATATTTCGCGTGCAGAAGCTTGCCGATGTGTTCCAGCTTGAAGCCCGCCTTGGCAGCGCCTTTGCTGAAGCGCAGCCAGTTGATGTCGCGCTGGCCCATGTGCCAGATGCCTTGGGCCTCATTGATGAAGGTATGCACCTGCCGCTCCAGCACCGGCTCGAAATCGGCCTGCATCTTTCGTCCCGCCACCTCGATCACGATCCCCAGAGGCAATTGCCCGCCGTCTTCGACCGTGGTGCTGTCCGGACCGTGCAGCTCGACGCGCCCATCCTCGACCTCATCGAGATCGCGCATGTAGAGCCACTCGAAGGCCGGGGTCCTCTGGCCGCCGAACTCGCACTGCATGTCCTCTTTGCGAATCCGCTCGCCCTCGAAGGCCGGACTGACCGGCACCGGAATCGGGATATTTGTCACCTTGACCTTCAGGCCGCGGACTTCGATCGCTTTCTCCACAATCTTGTCATGCGGAATCCGGGACACCACGTGCTCGTAGGTGCAGACGCCGGTGGGCAGGATTTCCGGAATATCACTGTCGGCGATGACGGGGAAGCCGTAATTGATCGCCCCGGCGGCGGTAGCATACCATTCGTCGGTCACCTCGCCCAGCGCCATGACGAAGGCAAAGATGCGGTTCTTGTTGTAGAGCAGATTGCGGCGGAAGTCGGCGGCCTGAACACCGCCAAAGCTCAGGGCCGCCCGGCTGGCGAACCCGAGTGCGTAGACGGCCGCGGTGATCTCCGGGCCGAAGGGCACCAGACGCGTCTCCCAACCCAACTGCACGCCGCCTTCCACAAGCTGCTGGGAGAAGCTCGTGCCGTTGTTGTGGGCGCACATGAAGACGTAGAGGCTCCGCTCCTGGAGCTTACGGGCGATAGTCACGGCCGTCTCGACATCCGGGGCGGCGCCGACGATGGCCGCAAAGCCCGGGGCCGTGCCATCGACGAACTGAATCCCGCGCTCGCGCAGAATGATGTCGTCCGCGGCGCCGAGCCAGAGATCCTGGACCGGAGGCGGCCCAATCAGGTACTTGCATGCCTCGATGACCTCCTCGGCAAACAGGGTCGCCATGCCGGCATCGAGAGCCGGACCGAGGTAGGGAGTCCAGAAGTCCTGGTCGACCTGCGGCGGCAGCAGGCCCCGAACCTCCTCCATTACCCCTTTGAGATCGGCCAGGGTCTGGACCGTCCGCCCGGTCATCGAGTAGATGATCGGCAGGTAGTAACCGGTGTTGGGAAACTCGACCTTCGAATCCAGACCTTTTTCCCTGATGGCTCGGGTCAGGAAGTCCTGGGCCTGCTGGGCAATCTTATGTGCGCCGCGGATCGCCGCGGAGGCAATGAGCTTCGACATTCACCAAATCTCCAAGAGGAAGGATTGGAATCATGGAATGGCGGGGGAACGATCCCCACGCTCCCAATATTCCAACATTCCATCATTCCAACATTCCATGCGTCTCTTATTCCACCGCCAATGCCCGGCGGTCGGCCATGTCGTACAGTTTTCGCTCTTTGGTCTTGTTGATGCCCAGGGCGTCACGCTTGCTCTCGATATGGGCGAGGATCATCTCGGCGGCCTTGACCGGATCGGACTCGATGGCCCAATGGCCCCCCAGATCTTTCTCGATCCCGTGGTACAGATACTCACTGACATTCGTGCTGCCGGCGATGGGCAGGATGTCTTCGGCAAAGACCACGAGGGCCCCACTGGCCACGAAATACTGCCCGATGGCAATCGCCTTTTCGTGCATCGACTCCAGGCACGCGCCGGCAATCGGCAGGTCCGCGAGGTCGTCGCCGAGGCCGCCCTCGCGCACCAGCTCACAGCAGGCCACGAGCAGCCGGCTGTTGTCTACGCAACTGCCACAGGCCAGAATGGGCGGAATGCCGACGGCCTCGCAGACTTCCCGCAGGCCCGGCCCCGCCAGGGCCAGGGCCGTCCTCGGATTGGCCAGCCCCTGTTTGCCGCAGGCAATCGTCGCGCAGCCGGTGGTCAGGACCAGGATATCGCGTTTGATCAGCTCACGGGCCAGCGTCGTGTGCGTGTAATCCTGCGGTGTCTTGGGGTTCGTGCAGCCGACGAGGCCGACGACACCGCGGATGCGGCCGTTGATGATGTTGTCGTTGAGCGGCCGGAAGCTCGCGCGGAACCGGCCCCCCAGCATGTAGTTGATGGACTCGAAGCTGAAGCCGCCGACCGCTTTTTCCTTGCTTGCCGGGATATAGACAGCGCCGCGGTTCTTGTAGTTGGCGATGGCCGTGCGGACCAGCTCTTTGGCGGTCTTGAGCGCCGTCTTCTCTTCCATGGCCACGTGCTCGACACCGGCGATTCGCGCCTTGTCGGCCGTCGTGACCAGTTTGGTGTGGTAGCACTTGGCCACTTGTGCCAAGCCCTGCATCACGCACTGGACATCCACCGCCATCAGCTCGATCGCGCCGGTGGCGATAACCAGCTCCTGGTTGAGGAAGTTGCCCGCGATGGGGATGCCGTGCCGCATCAGCAGCTCATTGGCCGTGCAGCAAGTCCCCGCGACGTTGATTCCCTTGGCCCCGACCTGGGCGGCCTCCGCCAGCAATTCCCGATCCTGCGCCGCCGCCGCAATCATCTCCGATAGGATCGGCTCGTGCCCGTGCACGATGATGTTGACCGCGTCGGCCCTGAGCACGCCCATGTTCACTTCGCCGCGACCGGGAGAAGGCGTGCCAAAAAGCACATCCTGCAGCTCCGTCGCCAGCATGGCACCGCCCCAACCGTCGGCGAGAGCCGCCCGGCTGGCCTGGCGCAGCACGTTGCGGTAATCCTGGTCCACGCCCATGGCGCTGCGGTGCAGGGACTCGGCGATTTCACGGTCGATCGCGCGGGGCGTGACGCCCAACTTCTGCCAGAGTTCCTGCCGCGGCTTGGGGGCCCGGCGGGTCATCAACTGGGTCCCTCTCGGCTTGCCGAACTCGGCCAGCGCAATCTCCCCGACGTCGACCGCGATGTCCTGGGGCGAGCGTCCGGCCGTCTCTACACCGAATTCCTTCGCCAGTTTGTTCAGCTTGACCGTATCCTTGATCCGGTAGTCCGGGGCTTCCCCTTTGGCGGCGGCAAGGAATACCTCCGCCACGGTGCGTCCGTGATCGCTGTGCGCGCTAGCCCCGGCGGCCACGATGCGCAGGAAGTTACGCGCCACGATGGTATCGGCATCCGCGCCGCAAACCCCCACGGACGCCTTCTTCGAGATCCGGCACGGCCCCATGCTGCAAATGCGGCAGCAGACCCCCTGCTTGCCAAAGCCGCACTGGGGAAGCTGGGCCTCCAGCCGGTCCCAGGCATTCTGCTGGCCCAACTCGGCCATGCGACTGATCATTTCCTGAGCAGCCTTATCACTGCTGCGTTTACTCGGCTCCATGCAGATTCCTCGATTGACCGACAACTTCAGTATTCTTGACAAGCTCGACCAGGCGAAGCCTGGCCTCGTCCAATTCCTGGACGGCGGCCGTATCCGCTTGCATCACCGCGGCCCGCCGCAAATCCGCCTCTTGAATCGACCCGCTCTGGGCCACCGAGCCCAGCAAGGGAATCCCCTGCAGATGCGACCGGATTACGTCAAGCTGAGCGGATTCGGTCACTTTGTTGGCGACCGCCCCCACGAAACCGATCCCCAGCTCCCTGGCCATGGCGGCGAGATTCCCGGCCGTCTCAATACTGCGGCTGCCGGGCTCGACGACCACGACAAAGGCATCGATCCCCTGGACGCTGGCCCGCCCCAGGAACTCCACCCCCGCGGCCAAGTCGACCAGAACCAGCTCATCCCGCTGGAGGATGGTGTGTGTCAGTAATGCTTTGAGAAAGGCCCCTTCCGGACAGGCACAGCCGCCACCCCCGCGCGTCAAGGCCCCGAGGACAAGCAGTTTGACATTGCCCACTTTCAGCCAGTGTTCCTCGGGCAGGTCGCTGACGGCGGGATTCAGCCGGAAGTAGGCACCGACCGCGTCTTTCCTCGTGCCGGTGCGCTCGGCGATCAGGTCCTTCATCTCGATCAGCGGCTTGGGAGTCCTCCGGGCCGGCAGGCCAAAGGCCGCACCGAGACTGAGACTGGGGTCGGCATCGATGGCCAGAACATCGTGGCCCTCATTCGCAAAAAGCTGGGCCCATACCGAACAGACCGTCGTCTTGCCGACCCCCCCCTTGCCACCAATTGCTATCTTCATTCCCAAAATAATCGACACCAGATCCAACTACGTTGAGGCTTTTCTTGAAGGTATCCTCACTGCCGCGGGCAATCTACTACGACTTCGTTTACGACGAATAGCCCTCTTGTATGATACGTACGAGGCTATGGGCCTGCTATTGTGGAAACTACGTATGTCGGCCGGCCCGTCATCCTCTCCTGACTTCACGAAATGGCTCCCGTTTCAGCACTGGTACGGCCCCCCACGTTCCGCCTCGGACTTGAACGAAGGACTAAATCAACGTGCTTACGGTACTTAGAACGGCCTGGATTGTCAACCCAGCCGCGGCAAAAAGGACATCCAGGGGCAGTTGCACCGTGGCCTTGCGGTCGAAAAGGATCGAGGCTCGGGCCGGAAATTCCTCATCCGCCCCCCAGACGACGAGGGTCAGCGGTATACGGGGAAGTACGGACAATTCTATCGCGGCATCGCCAAAGGCACACGGCACTGCGTCCAGGAGCCGGCCCACCTGGTGCAGCAACTGCGGGTCCGAGCCGAACGCATGGACCAGCTTCTCCAGCGGGAGCTTATGAGACCCTCGGAAAAAGAAGCCGCCGGGGTCAAGCCTCTCCACACTGACTAATTCATCCGCCGGCGGCAAATCCTTCGCATTCACCAGATACGCCAAGAGGCACAGTTGCTGAAGGTATCCCGCTGTATGGTCTGCCCGTGATTCGCCGGCGGCCCGGATTATTCGTCGGACCGGATCGACAATATACTCCGTGTTCAGCAGGGAAATCGCGAAGGAATCGTTTTCGGTCAGGTATCGGCATTGGGCCCTCCGGGCCGTCTCCTGACGCTCCAGTCCGGCCAGCCGATCCCAAAACTGCTCATGCATACGTACGTACTTTCCACAATAGTCTTTACCCCCCGCTTGTTCTACATTTGGAATCAGCAACAGACAGGCAAAGAATATGATGGATTTGAGTGTCAGTGCAAGCGTGGATTTAGGGGTGCTGGACCGGATTCTGGCCGCACGGCCCCGGGTGGCCGCCACGGACCTGAGCCCGCTGCTCCAGGAAATCCAGGCGGGATACGGGTATCTGCCGCCGGGGGTGCTGCTGGAGATGAGCCGGCGGACGGGCATCCCCGCGAGCCAGATCTACGGCGTCGCGACGTTCTATGAGCAGTTCCACCTGGAGCCGCACGGCAGGTACACCGTCCGGTGTTGTCGCGGAACCGCCTGCCACGTCAAAGGTGGACACGGCATGATCCAGGCCATCAGCCGCGAATTGGGAATCCCCGAGGGCCACACCACACACGACATGCGTTTCACGTTTGAGACCGTCGCCTGCTTGGGCACGTGTTTCCTGGCGCCGGTGATGATGGTGGACAAAGACTACTACGGGAATATGACCTCGACCAGAATCAAAGGGATCCTGGACAAGTACAAGTGATAGATGTCAGCAGCGAAGATCCAATCCCTGAACGCCCTTGAGCAACTGCACCAGCAACTCCGGGAGGAGGCACGCAGGCAAGGGACGCGAGTTCTGGTCTGCATGACGGGGTGCAGGGCGCTTGGAGCAGCGGATGTCGCGGCGAGATTTCGGGAACGGCTCGAAGCCCGGAAGCTCGCCGACACGGTGGCCGTGGTCCAAACCGGCTGCATTGGCCTGTGTGCCAAGGCTCCGGTCATTCTGATCGAGCCCGACAATTTCCTGTACGGCGGCGTTGCACCTGAGGACGTCGATGAGATCATCGAAGAAACGATTCAAAACCATCGGCCTATCGAGAGACTCGCGATGGTGCAGGAGGGGAGGCCGCAGCCCCGGATCGAGGACGTCAACTTCTACAAACGACAGCAAAGGCGAGTCCTGGAAAACTGCGGACGGATCGACCCCACGAAGATCGACCATGCCATCGAACGCGGCGCCTATCTCACCGCGGTGAAAGTCCTGACCGAGTGGACGCCGCAGGCCGTCATCGACGAGATGATCGCCTCCGGCCTCCGCGGTCGCGGCGGCGCGGGCTTCTCGACCGGAATGAAGTGGAAGTTCTGCCGGCTTTCCCCCGGCGCGCCGAAGTATCTGATCTGCAACGCGGACGAGGGCGATCCCGGCGCGTTCATGGACCGCGCCCTCCTGGAGGGCGACCCGCACCGCGTCCTCGAGGGGATGATCATCGCCGCGTATGCCATTGGGGCAGCGACGGGAATCGTCTACGTGCGAGCGGAGTACCCCATCGCGGTCGAGAACGTGGGCCTCGCCCTGGAGCAGGCGCGGGATCGAGGGCTGCTGGGTCAGAGCATTGCCGGGACCGGGTTCGATTTTGACATTATGGTGCGGATGGGGGCCGGCGCTTTCGTCTGCGGCGAAGAGACAGCGCTGATCGCCTCGCTGGAAGGCCAGCGCGGCATGCCGAGCCCGCGTCCGCCCTTCCCGGCCCAGAGCGGCTATCAGGGCCGGCCGACCAATATCAACAACGTCGAGACGTTCGGGAACGTGCCCTTAGTGATGAAGAACGGCGCCAAATGGTACGGCGCCATCGGCACGGAAAAGAGCAAAGGCACCAAGATCTTCGCCTTGGCCGGCAAGATCGAGAACACCGGCCTGGTGGAAGTGCCGATGGGGACGACGCTGCGCGAAATCGTCGAGGACATCGGCGGCGGCGTCGGCCACGGTGGTCAGTTCAAGGCCGCGCAATTGGGCGGGCCTTCCGGCGGTTGTGTGCCTACCAAATACCTCGACTACCCCATCGACTATGACAGCGTCCAGCAGATCGGCGCGATCATGGGCTCCGGCGGCCTGATCGTGATGGATGAGACCACGTGCATGGTCGATGTCGCACGCTACTTTCTGCAATTCGTGCAGGCCGAGTCCTGTGGCAAGTGTACCCCGTGCCGGGTCGGCACCAAGAAGATGCTCGAAATGCTCCAGGCGATCTGCGCCGGCGAGGCCCGCGTGGAAGATCTGGCGGTCCTCGAACAGCTCGCCGAGCACGTCAGCAAGGCCTCGCTGTGCGGACTCGGTCAGACGGCGCCCAAGCCGGTTCTGAGCACCCTGAGGAACTTCCGCGACGAGTACGTGCAGCACATCGTCGAGCGTAAGTGCCCCGCGGGAGTGTGCACCGCCCTGCTCGGCTACGAGATCAACGAGGCCTGTATCGGCTGTGGGGCCTGCGTGAAGGTTTGTCCCGTCGGCGCCATCACCGGGACCAGGAAACAGAAACACACCCTCGACCGCGACCAGTGCATCAAATGCGGGCAGTGCTTCGACACGTGCAGAGTGCACGCGATTACCCGATAGAACGAGACATGAACGAAACGATCAGAATCACGATCAATGGGAGAAGCATCCTCGCCGAGCGCGGCCGGATCATCCTCGAAGTGGCGCGGGAAAACGGCATCGAGATCCCGAACCTGTGCCACGATCCGCGCCTGAAGCCCTCCGGCGCGTGCCGGCTCTGTCTGGTCGAGGTCGAAGGCCAGCGTGGCCCGGTGCCCGCCTGCACCTTTCAGGTCGGTCCCGACATGGTCGTTCGCACGAATACGGATCTGATTCGCCAATTGCGCAAGACGATCCTGGAGCTGCTGTTCTACGAGCACCGGGGCGTGTGTACGACGTGCGATGAGAACGGCGAGTGCAAATTGCAGCGCTACGGCTACGAATATCAGGTAAGCGACGCGGTCTTCCAACTCCCAACCGTCGGTGCCAATGGCGACAACTATACCGCCGGCAACGAGGCCATCGAGTACCACGTGGGCAAGTGCATCCGGTGCGGCCGGTGCATCCGCATCTGCCAGGAAGTGCAGATGGATCATGCCCTTACCTTCAAGGAGAGAGCGGCGAGTGTGGAGGTGTCGACCGCGTTCGACATGCCGCTGAACCAGTCCGGCTGCGAGCTGTGCGGCCAGTGCGTGTCCACCTGTCCCACGGGGGCCCTGTATGAGCGGGCCGCCAAGGGCAAGGGTCAAGGCGCGCATCTGACCAAGACCCGGACGACGTGCGTCTACTGCGGGGTCGGCTGCCAGCTCGATCTCAACGTCAACGGCGGCAATGAAATCGTGCGCGTGACCAGCCCGGTGGGAACAGTCCCCAACAACGGCAATCTGTGCGTCAAGGGCCGCTTCGGGATGGAGTTCGTCCAGAGCGACAAGCGA
>CAYHAJ010000003.1:0-6074 GCA_964354535.1 uncultured Pirellulales bacterium | reverse complement strand
GAAGGCTCCGGGGGGCGAGGACGGAGTCTCGAAGGACACGGTGGACTGTTAGCGAAAGGGCGTATGGCGGAGCGCCAGCCTCCTTACCTCTTTGGTTGCGGCCGAAGGCCGCGCTGGGTGATTCGTGCCATTCGTTGTTTCTACGTCCTTTCCCATCGGGAACTGCCAACCGACCGACTTGTCGCTCACCGCCTGTCAATGGCCGTTTCTTGCTGACCCCCGACCCCTGATCCCTGTCTCACCGGGAACTGAGAACTGTCAACTGTGAACCGGCTGAGAGAAGCCATTCCGACACGGATTCACGCGGATGGACAAGGATTTTTGGCTGCCATCCGGTGCCTCCTTTCTTCTGTCCGTGATCTCAGTGCCCTCCGTGGTTCAAACCCTCTTTCCTCATGATCCGCAGATTCCGAGCCGGGAACTGACAACTGATTCATAACCACGGAGAGCACCAAGGACACGGAGAGACTGGATGACAGAGGATAGAGGACGGAAGACAGCAGGGAGACGCGGACGCGCGCCGGGACGCAGAGGACCCTACTGCCTCCGGCCTAATGCCTCAAGCCTGATTTCCGCCACCGATTACGCCGATTAGCACAGATTTTCAGAGAAGGGCCAAAGAGCAAAACGAAGAGAATCGACAACCGCGGGCCTCTTTCCTCCTTCTTGAATCTGCGAAATCTGGTGCGTCAGTGAAACTATCGTTGTCTTGTGATCTGAAAGGAGTTCACCATGGAATGACCCGTTTACCATGTAGCCTCACCGGCATGCCGACGGGTAACTGCGCGGTGTGAAGCCCGGTGGGGGCGAAGACATGAGCCGTAGCGTAAGCGAACTCGATTTGGCCTCGTGATACGAAGTCGAGAGCGGCCAGGCTCCCAGATTGGATGAAGCCTATCACCGTCTCTGAAGCAGCGGGTGTATGCAGGGGGCGGGCTCTCCGGGGTTAGTAGAGACGGCGCGTGTCGAAAGAGAACGAGGGGAACTGAGAGACCCTTTTCGGCCCAGGGCAAGCCTGAGACGGTCCAGGGGAATCCATAACCCCGGTCTGTGCCGCGAAGGGAGTCGGAGGGGCTCATAGTAGCGTCGAAGCGGGGTAATGTCTGTGGAGCGAAGGAGCCCTGACGGAATCGCCGCCAACGCAAGAGAAGAGGAGACCCGCTTGCAGGAGAACCTTGCCACTACGGGAGAACCGGACGACCTGCCCCAGACGTTTCGTGTCAACGGCGAAGGTCTGCCGGAGAAAGTCTTTTCTTTGAGGCAGAAGCTATACCGTAAGGCGAAACAGGAGCCGAAGTTTCGGTTCTATGCCTTGTACGACCGCGTGTACCGCAAAGACGTGCTGGACGCCGCCTGGCGACGGGTGCGAGCCCACCAAGGCTCCCCCGGCGTCGATGGCGTGAGCATCGAGGCGGTGGAACAGTCCGAAGGCGGGGTGACGGGCTTTCTGGAGGCGCTCCAAGGAGCGCTGAAGGAGAAGACCTATCGGCCCCAACCCGTGAAGCGTGTGTACCTTCCCAAGGCCAACGGCAAGCAGCGGCCGCTGGGCATCCCGACGGGGCAAGATCGCGTGGTGCAGACGGCGGTGCTGCTGCTCCTGGAACCGCTCTTTGAGGCGGACTTCCTGGACTGCTCGTATGGGTTCCGTCCGGGCCGCAACGCCCATCAGGCGTTGGCAGAGATCCAGAGGAACTTGGAGCAGGGCCGGCGGGAGGTGTACGACGCGGACCTGAGTCGCTACTTCGACACGATTCCTCACGACAAACTGATGGCCTGTGTCCAGAAACGAGTGTCGGACCGTAGTGTCCTGCACCTGCTCCGGAGGTGGCTGTCGGCCGTGGTGGTGGAAAAGGGCGAAGGGCCGGACGATCCACCCCAGTATAGTCGCCCCTCGCAGGGGACGCCGCAAGGCGGGGTGATCTCGCCTTTGTTGGCGAATCTGTACCTGCACGGGTTCGACTACAAATTCCACCGGGCGGAGGGCCCGTATCGCTGGGCCCATGCTCGGTTGGTGCGGTACGCCGACGACTTTGTCATCTTGGCGAAGTAGGTCGGGCAGCGCCTCGAGCAGTTCGTGGAGCAGACGTTGCAGGAGTGGATGCTGTTGCCAGTGAACCAGGACAAGACCCGCACGGGGAAGTTACAGGAACCGGGCGTGGGTCTGAACTTCCTGGGGTATACGTTCCGCTACGACCGGGATCGCTAGGACCGCGAAGGGCGTTATCTCCACCTGACGGTCAGCGAGCCTGCGCTCCAACGAGTGCGGGCTCGGCTCAAGGCGATGACGGATGCCCGCCAGTGTTTTACGCCGGTCCGACCGCTGATCGAACGGATCAATCGGATGCTGCGGGGCTGGCAAGGGTACTTCTCGCAGGGCCACCTCAGCGAGGCCTATCGGGACGTGGACAGCGACACGCAACGACGCCTGAGCACACATCTGTGTCGCCGTAGCCAGCGGGCGTATAAGAAACCGGCCGGCGTGACGTGGTGGGACCATCTGCAACGCTGGGGATGGACTCCGCTACAAAAGCGGCTGGTGAAGCTGTGACAGCCAAACGAAGAACGATCCGTGAGAGCCGGATGCGGGAAATCCGCCCGTCCGGTTCGAGGAGGGGGGACTGAGCGGCTGTCTGTCGCTCAGTCCTCTACTCTACTGTAATCTGTGGCTCGATAATGCTTTCCGCGAACCACGCGAACGACGCGAACGGAACGAAGGGCGGAGGCGGTAGGCCGCAGGCTGTAGGCGACCTCGGCTCCTTGCCCTTTGTCTTTTCCCTCCAGTCTCCGGCCTCCAGCCTCTCTTCCCTGTCACGTGTCACCTATCACATATCGCTTGTCACCTATCGCGAAAACGCTCTTGCGGCGTTTTTCTGCTTGCTTCTTCCACCGACTTTCGCCAGAATACCTCTATCTACTTGGATGAAGCATCTTTGGCGAAGTTGTAACGAAACGGTTGGTGTGAGGCCCGAGGCGGCAGGGTAAAGAAGGAAAAAAAGGTACCTGACACCTTTAATTCGCCCCCGGCGTTTTCTCGCCGCGAAGTCGTAGCGCGGACGTCCTCCCATGATCTCGGATTATCGTTGTGCCCTCGACGTCTTCTGCGGTTGGGTGTTCACCGGCAGGTCACAGTCTTACGCGTAGGCCCTTTCGTAGATCGCCGTCGCGTCGTCGAGCGTCAGCTTCACCGGCGTGATCGCGAAGAGCTTGCCCATCGTGTGGAAGGCGTTCTCTGCGAGACGGCGCAGATCGGTGCGTCGGATGCCGAACTCGCTGAGCTTGTGCTGCTCCAGGCCGGCGTTCTTGATGAGCTTCTGTAGACCCGCGAGGAACGCCGCCGCCTGGTCCTTCTCGGACCGTCCCTTGGGCCGTTCGCCCATGGCCCGCGCCAAGTCGGGGAAGCGACTGGGATTTCGCTCGGCCAGGTAGCCGAAGTAGGCGACGGAGAGCATGGTCAGACCTGCCCCGTGCGGGACGCCGGGGAAACACGCACTGAGAGCGTGCTCCATCGAATGGTGCGAGATGCAGCAGGAGAGAGACTCGCACACACCCGCCTCCGTACTGGCCCAGGCCAGCGCCGTCCGGGCCTCCATATTGCTGCCGTTCTTGACCGCAAGGGGCAGGTACTTCGTGATCAGGCCGACGGCTTCCAGGGCCAGGTGGTCGCTGGTGGGCTGGTTCACCGTGGCTAAGTACGTCTCGACCGAGTGGAAAAAGGCGTCCATACCGGTGTAGGCCGTCTGGTCGGGCGGGACGCTCACCATGAGTTCGGGATCGACAATGGACAGCTTCGGGAACGTGAAGGCGTTGCCCCACCCGATCTTCTCGTTAGTATCCGTCTTGGTGATGACGGTCCAGGGATCGGACTCGGTGCCCGTGCCGGCAGTGGTCGGGATGGCGACGATAGGCAATGCACCCTGCACGGGCGTCTTGCCGCCGCCGCTGCCGCCATTGATGTAGTCCCAGTACTTGCCGGGGTTGACCGCCATCACAGCGATGCTCTTGGCCGAGTCGAGGGTACTGCCGCCGCCCAGCCCGAGGACAAAGTCGCACTGATTCTTACGGGCGACTCCGGCCGCTTCCTCGACATGTTCGACGAGCGGATTCGGCTGGATCTTGTCGTACACGACCGCTTCGACCCCGTTCTCCTGGAGATGACCGACGACCCTGTCCAGATACCCCTGTTTTCTCATCGCACCGGAAGTCCCAATGACCACGAGGGCCCTCTGGCCCGGCAGAAACGGCGTCGTACCCAGTTCCTTGAGCTTTCCACACCCGAACAGAATTCGCGTGGGCATATAGTAGTTGAAATTCAGATTCATCGTGGCACCCATCATTCCCGTATTCCAGTATTTCGTTCTTCCAGCGTGGCGACCATTGTAACGCCTTTTCCCGCCGAGGCACGCCGATTCTCCACCGGAAGATTTCCTCGGGAATTTTCATCAACATTCCGCTTGCGAGAATCGCCACCATACGGTACGGTAAGATAGCATCACGGTAGGGTAGAATCACGAGCCTGGAAGAACGTAGCTGCGCCCAATCATGTGTTGACGGGTCCTGCACTGTGTGAAGGGAGGTTCTGCGATGAGTACGACGAGTCTGATCAGTGTGTTCCGAGAACTTTTTGTCGCCCCGTTGTCCGCCGCCTGCGAGAGTGAGGAGGACTACCGCCGGATTTGGGCTAAATGGTTGACGGACCAGAAGAAGCTTCTGGCCGACGCGAGTGGGGCATGGCCCCCCGGTTTGGACGTGCAAAAGTTTCTTGCTTCTGCTCCCGTGATCCATCTCGATGGGGCGATCGAGGTCGGCATTACGATGCGGATTGCGGGTGTCCAGGAGTTCAATGCGGAGGTAAAGGCGGGGTTGAGCCTGGGCCCCATCTACGCCGCGGGCGGCTTTGGGTTTGTCAGCCGCACGACCCAGGAGAGCATCTTCCAGGCCAGCACGCGCTATGTGATCAGCAATTCCGAGCGGGACCTGCAGAAGTACCTGGAAGCTCACAGCATCCCCGTGCAGGAAGCCAAGGACCTGGAGAACGCGATCAAGATGCTCGAAAAACCGCTGGGGTAGCCGTTGCGAAAGCCCGGCACGCACCTGCCGTGTCGAAGAAAGATGGGATGAGTTATGGCTAAGAAGACAACAAAGGAGGGGGGGGCCCCCCGGACGCCCGCGCCGCCGCCCCCCCCGAGTGCACCGAGCCTGGACGACGTGATCATTGCCCTGCAGAAATCGTTCAGCCGCGTCAGTGCCCGGTCGGCGGACGTGCCGGCGGAAAACGCGCGGGCGATGGTCGTCGGGCAAATCAGCTTCGATCTGTCTCTGCGCGCGAACCCGGACGACGATAAGCTGCGTCTGGACTCGCGGGGAGCCATCGAACTCAAGTTCTCCGGGACGCTGGACACGGACGTCCGTACGGTGGACATGGAGAAAGGCCAGGAGACACCCCCGGGCCCGGGGTCGTGAGGGGAGGATGAAGCATGCCAGACGCGAAGACGCCAGCCGAGTTACCGGGACACCCCGTGGGACGCATCTTCGAGAACCTGGTGGCGGTGGATATTATCCCGGCGATGCGCCGGGCCAACCACCAGTGTGCCGTGGACGTGCAGATCGATTTCCGGGCCGTCACCGTCAGTGAAAAGGGCATCGCGCTGTTCGGCAAGAAGACGACGGAGTCCCAGATGGAGATCCGCATCGCGACGCGGATCACTCCGCCGTCCGAGTAGCAGGGATGGTGGCATCCCAGTCTCGAGTTGGACGCCCGACCTGCCCGGGTGAGGGGCCTGCTTCGAGCTTCCGGCGGCAACCGGCCACACTACCAGTCTGTCCCAGCCGCCAGAAGAAGGAAGGGCCGGCCGCCCCCGTTATGCGCCGGCCCTTGTTTGGTTGGGTAGGGGAAGGTCCCTGTGCCTGCCCGATCTTAGAAGGTGTTTGAGAAGTGGCACGGGCATCCTTGCCCGCGTGTCCCACGGGCGTCTCGCCCGTGGAGAATCGAGGAATTTGCAGGGCGAAGATGGCCCTGCGACTCATGGGCAAGATGCCCATGCCACGATAAACCGGCTTCTCAAACACCTTCTTAG
>CAYHAJ010000002.1:0-3239 GCA_964354535.1 uncultured Pirellulales bacterium | reverse complement strand
ATCAGCCACGGCTACGCGACGATGAACTATGAATTCACCGGCTTCGAGGTCGGCGACCTGGTCAAGATCGACATCCTTGTCAACCACACGCCGGTCGAGGCCCTGTCCCTGATTGTCCACCGCAGCAACGCCGAGGCCCGCGGCCGCAAGCTGATCATCAAGCTCCGCCGGGCGATCCCGCGCCAGCAGTTCGAGATCCCGCTCCAGGTCGCGATCGGCGGCAAGATCATCGCCCGCGAGACGATCAAGGCCTATCGCAAGGACGTGACCGCCAAGCTCTACGGCGGCGACGTCACCCGCAAGATGAAGGTCCTCAAGAAGCAGAAGGAAGGCAAGAAGCGGATGAAGAGCGTCGGCTCCGTGGAGATCCCGCAGGAAGCCTTCATGAGCGTCCTGGACACGAGCGAGTGATGGGCCGGGAGGCCCGGCCAATTATGATTTACGAATTATGATTTATGATTCGGCGTTGCCGCCTGTCGGCCGGACTCGTCGTCATCAGCCACGCAATAACCTGCTGGGTAGGATACCTGAGCGGGTACGGTTGTGGCGTGAGCCGGTAGGGTGGGCTTCATCCAGCGTCTTGCTACGGTGTCTGAAATGCATCGGGGGCGGACGGGGGGTAGATCGAAGGAATGGCCGATCATGGCCTTTGCACGTGACGCGCCACGAAGGTTAGCCAAGCCGGCTCCAGCATCTCGACCGGGCCGAAGGCTTCCGTGAATTCCGCGAGCAGGGTGGTCGCGTCGCGACGCTCGGTGCGAGTCCGGGCCACGCGGTGCAGGTAAGCACGCAGGTTCTCGGGTCGCTCGGTCAAAATGAAATGGAAGAACCCCCACGCCTGGGCGTAGTAACGCCGGCCCACCACGGCATCCGGGGGCACCGTCGTCTGCACCACGAGCTGCCGCAGCGGGGCCAGTTCCCCTGTGGTGTACGCCTCCTGAAGTCCCTTGAGCCGCGGGACGTTGATGTGGTCGAGTCCGGGACTCTCGTTCCCGTTGAATTCAAAATTGGTGGCCAGGCCCTCGGAGACCCATAGGGGATACACCACGCCGCGTCTTTGAATCCCGCTGTTGAACGACAACTGATGGGCGACCTCATGGGTCAATCTCGTCACGTCGAACCGCTGTCCCGCCGCCGACATGGGCAGCACGCCTTCGCGCGCCGACCGGTGAGTGGTGACCGCCACGCGTACGTCGCGATCGACGGGCGGGGCCGGCTCCTCACGTGGACGTTCCTGCTCATCGGTCTGCACGATGGCGACACGGTTCGTGAGCGTGGAGTAGTATCCGTCCAGCCAGGACAGGTCCATCCCCTCGACCTGCAAGGCGTACTGGTTGAAGCCGCTCTTCTGCGGGAAGCAGAGCCAGACGAGCCGGTCTTTCGGACGTGACAGGTCGAAGCCGGCCTGCGCGAAGACCTCATAGAAGTGCCGATACGCGCTTTCGAGGGTCCGGCCGGCCAGGGGCACAAAGCCGGCCCCGGGCTCATGGAGCAACTGGAAGTGCTTTGTCGTCGTTGGCTTCAGCGAGGCCGTAGGCGCGGCAGACGCAGACTCGGCTGCCGGGGCGCTCTTTGCCACCACTTGCCGGGATGGGACTCGTAAGATCCGATGCGCCAGGTTCACGTCTCCCTTGCCGGCGGAGGAGCGGCACGCGGAACATAGCATGCCTGCAATTCCCATAGTCATCAGCAAGGACAGAACGAACCGGCGCATGTCGCAAGAACTTCCTCAGGCACTCGAGGCTTTTTCTTCATTGTGCCATGCGACGCAGGCGATGTCAAGGATTTTATCGGGCTACTTGGCCAACTCCTGGAACCGGTTGGCAATCGCCAGGGCCGGATCGAGGGGGACATCCACCGCTACGGTGTTCTTGGGAATCTCAATCAGAGGCTTGGCCGGCAACTTCTTGCCTGCGAATTCCGGGAGCCATTGCTTCTGGGCCTCCAGCATCTCCCGCGTCATGTCGCGGGCCTCTTTGAGCGTGCAAACCGCGGACGTCAGCGGGTCCAGGGCGATCGCCTGCATCGCCAGTTCCGGATTGCCGGTCAAGGCGGCTTCGACGGCAAGCTGCTGGACGGTGACATTGCTCTGGTTCAAGGCCGCACATTGCGGCGGCAAGGCGCCGATCCGCACCGGGTGAAGCCCGCGCGCATCGACGAAGACCGGCACTTCCACGCAGCAGCCTTGCGGCAGGTTCGTGATGTAGCCGTCGTTGCGCACATTGCCGTTGAGCCTAAAGACGTTGCCCGTCTCGGCGGCTTCCAGGATGTAGGAGCAGTATTCGACGCTGCGCCGCTCGATCTTCTTCGATTCCGTCGCCAAATAATCGACGGTCTTATACTTTTCCGCCAGCATATTGCAGTAGTTGAAGTAGGCCCCGGAGGCCCCCCCGAAGCCCGGCTGGTCGCAGTACAGTTCCAGCGCCCTCTGGCTGCTGCGGAACCACGGCACGTACTCGGAGAGGTGCCCCGTGCTCTCGGTCATGAAGTAGCCGAAGTGCCGCAGGACCTCGCCCCGAACCTTCTCGTTCATGTAGTACTCGGGTTTCTCGATGTTCTTGCGCAGGATCGGATACAGGTCGCGCCCGTCGCGCTTGTCCCGCATGGCGAGAAACCACGCCATGTGATTGATGCCGGCACAAACGAAGTCAATCTGGTCCTTGGGGACATCCACGTACCGGCTGATCAGGTCGAGCGTCGTCTGGACGCCGTGACAAAGCCCGATGAATTGCACCTTCGCCACGCGTCCCAGGGCCGAGCAATTGGCCCCCATCGGATTCGCGTAGTTCAGGAGGATCGCCTCGGGACACAGCTCGTTCATGTCCGCCGCCATCTCGGCCAACGCCGGGATGGTTCGCAGGGCCCGAAAGACCCCGCCGGGACCGATGGAGTCCGCGATGCATTGATCGACGCCGTACCGCAGCGGGATCTCGTAATCCATGCGGAAGGCGTCGACGCCGCCCACCTGGATCATGTTGATCACGTACTGGGCGCCGTCGAGGGCCTGGCGCCGGTCGAGCGTCGCCGTCACCTTGGCCGGGAGCTTGTTCTCCTTGATCACCCCTCTGACAAAGGCCTCCATCTTGTCGAGCTTGGGCTTGGTCCGGTTCATCAGACAGATTTCGCTGTTCTGCAGGGCTTTGGTGGCTAGGATGTCCATCGTCAGCGTCTTGCAGAAAATCAGGCTTCCCGCTCCAATCATCGCAATCTTCGGTCTGGGCATGCGTGCATCTCCTAAC
>CAYHAJ010000001.1:0-16875 GCA_964354535.1 uncultured Pirellulales bacterium | reverse complement strand
GTAGTAGGTCTTGCCGAATCCCAGAGTCGCGGCCGGCGCATAGGAGTTGGCGTCCTGCCCCTGGCGGACCAGCACGCTCAGCGCGTTGGTTCTACTCGCCGTCTCGACGTCCCCGAGGACTGTGCCCAGATACACGTCGTGCGCCTTGGCCGACTCACCGGGTACCCAGCTTAGTGTACTGTCGCGCGGCACATCCGTCGCTCCCTCCGCGGGGTTCGGTCGGGAGGCCGCCCGCGACATCGTCGGGATGCCCCCGGTCATATACCGCTTGATCGCGGCCGGATCCAGGGCCTCGTTGAAAAGGGCCACATCGTCCACGGCCCCAAGCATCTCATCGACGATGTTCTCCCCCGCGGGATCTCGATCGAGCGCCCCCGCGGCAACGCGCCGGATTCCCGTCAGGAACGGGGTGGCACGATTGTCCGTGGCCGCTTCGACGCCATCCACGTACAACTGCCGGTCGGTGGGCCCACGGTACACGCCGCAGACGTGGTGCCATTGGTCGTTGGCGATACTCGGGCCACCCATCGGTTCGTACATCCCGCCGGGGTCGCGCGAGGCGATGCATCCACGTCCATTCTGCACTCCGACCCAGTAATACACAAAGGGTGCCTGCACCACGGCCACCACGATGGCTTTCGCCGAGCTCTTGGTTGTCTTGCACCAGCCCATCAGGGTGAACGGGTAGCTGCTGACGGGAAACGGTCCGGCCGGGGCGGTGAGGCGGATGCTGTCGTCGGTGCCGTCGAATACCGCCGCCCCGCCGAATTTGCCCCCGCCCGGAGCCCAGGTCGTATTGCCAATCAGTTTCCCATGATTGGCGCCGACGCTGTCGTAGGCCGTGGGGCCGTTGGACTCGTTCAGACCCCAGTGGAGTACCAGATCGGCCCCGGCGCTGGCGCCCAGCCCCGCGAGCAAGATTGCAGCCAGGAGACAACTCTTTCTTGACATGGCAATCGTCCTTCCAGAAGAACGTCGCTCCGAAGAACCTCGGCAATACGTTCTATCCAAAGCGTCAAACGGAGAGCGGGGCGCCGTCGTGCAGACGGACGCCCCGCTTTCACGTCATTAAGCGCCACAGAGTGCGGCGCTGTGATCACACCGCGTCATTGAACCGGATGGCCGAAGCCGATGTCGTCGATGTTGATCTTGCCCGCGCCGGCGGCTTTCGGGCTGGCGGGGTCGCCTACGCTGATGGCGATCTTCTTCACACTGGTCGTCTTGACTCCAGCCGCGGTCAGGTCGCTCAGCGGAATCTTCCACTGGGTCCACCCATTGACGTTAGCCCCACCCGGGTAGCTTACCGTCGCTGCCTTGCCCGCCGTGTCCTTGACCGTGAGATACAGATCGCCGGGGCCATTGCCGCCGTGGGCCACACCGATGTCGGCCACCTGCCAAGCTCCGGTGACGTTGCCCGTGGTCGAAATGTTCGAGAACTGGGCCACGGTCGTCACGTTGGCCACGTGGCTCGTTACCGCGATACCGATGTAGACGGGGCCGGCCATGAGCACGTCCTGTACCGAGGTGGACGTACCGACGACGATCTTGGTCCAGGTCTTGCCGTCGCTGGAGGTTTCGCCCGTGAAGGTGTTGCCCTTCCGGGTCAGGCGGACCCACTGGGGTAGGGCGGGGGTGCCGCCCGTCGTATTGAACTGGGTCGTGTTCCCATTCTTGGCGGGTCGATACTGGAACTCGAAGCCGTTGGAGCCACTGACGATAGTGTGCACGGACCTGACCGCCGGCTCGAGGGTTTCGCGGATCATGACGCCAGCCTTCACCCAAGCATTCGTGAGGGTCAAGCTGTCCACGCGGACCGTGATCGAGCCGTCGCCGTTGAGCGGCTTGTAGATGTAGCGGAACTGATCGGTCGTATTGTAGATGTCCGCGCCCTGCGCCGACGTGGTGATGTCGCCGTTCGCTGCCTGGAGGAAGGTCACCGGCACGCCGCGGACCCACAAGTCCAGATGGGTAGCGCCGCTGCCGGTCCAGTCCTGGGCCTTATCGAAGGTCCGCTCGGTCTGCGAATAGAAGGGCGTCTTGACGTTGTTGTACTCGAACGGCATGGACATCTTGCCGCCGTGGAAGATCGTCGTATCGCAGAACGTGCCATTGACGGCGGTGTTCAGACCGACGATCGAGCCCGTGCTGTTCGTATAGCCATCGATCCAGGCCGAGAAGACTTCCGCGCCGGCCTTATCGGTGTAGCTCTCGAAGTCGTCCACCGGCGCATATTCCTGGGTGGTGAAGCTCCAGACGCTGCCCGGGTACGTGACGGTGTTGACCTCATCGACCTTCCAGTAGTACTTGGTGCCGAAGTTCAGTGTCCCAGGCTCGAAGCTGTGGTCGGTCACCTTCTTGGCGGCGCCCAAGGCATTCGGGTCGGTGCTCAGATACACGGAATGCGAACCGGCCTCGCGCCCCGGCCGCCAATTCAGGTCGGCATCGATGCTGACCCCGGTGGCGGCGGCTGCCGGCTGCGGCGCTCGGGCCTGCACCGGGACATAGGAGAACCGCACCTCGGCCAGACCCGTCTGTGGCGCCATGCCGCCCCAGTTCGTCTCGATCGTCAATTTGACGTACTTGGCCTCGACCCCGCCGAAGCTGACGGTGGTGTTGGCGGCGTAACCCGCCAGACCGGTGGCCCGGGCGAACTCCGGCACGTTGGCCAGCGCCGTCCACGTCGTGCCGTCCACGGACGTTTCAATCGTCACTTTCTTGGCGCCGAAACCGAGGAAGTTCTCGATCAGTTGGTTCGAGTTCCACACCAAGAGGTTGTGCAGCTTGTAGACCTTGTCGAACTCGTACTGGATCCAGTTCGGCTTCGCACCCGCGCTCATCCACATCGTGGTCGGCTCGGAGCCGTGCAGGTCGCTCTTGTCGAGGCCGGAGCCGTCGATAGTCTTCTCCGGGCCCATGCTGGTCTGGTAGCTGGAGGACGTGGCCTTCACGGGCGTCACCGGGTAGCCATAAGGCTCCGCGGTGAACGACCACACGCCGCCCTTAAAGATCTTGTTGTCGGAGGGCTTGTTGACCTCATCGACGCGCCAATAGTAGGTCTGCCCATAGGCGAATACGCCGGCCGGATCGAACGTGGTCTCGGCCTGGCCCTCGCTGGCCAAGAGGCCCTTCGCATCCGTCCGCGAGGCGGTGTTCACGTCAGCAGCAATCTTCCCGAAATACACATCGTGCGCTGCGGCGTACTGGCCCGCCGTCCAGCTTAGGCTCGCGTCGCGCGGCACGTCTTTCGTACCATCTGCCGGGTTCTCGCCTCCCGCCAGCGACTTGTCGGACAGCCCGTTCATGATGCTCCTGATCTCCGCATCGGAGAGGGCCTTGTCTTGGTAAAGCTGGAAATCGTCCACCATGCCCGTGAAGTTGCTGCCGCCCGTCCAAGAGCCAAGGCAGACCACGCCTGTCGTCGCCAGGAACCCGGCCGTCGACGTATTCTGGGCCACCTGCACGCCATTGATGTAGATCCTTCTGTTCTTGGACGCCCAGTCGTACCAGAACGTCAGGTGGTACCAGTTGCCGCTCTGGACGACATTGGCAGGGCTGTCAAGGTCATCGCTATAGAACCCGAAGCGGATACCGCTGACGGGCGAATCGCCGCTGGCCGGTCCTCCAATACGCAGGTGCAAGCTCGTGGACTGCGCGTTGGACGACAATGTGGAGAAGACGATCTGGGAGCCGCTCGCCGGCAGCGTCGGATTGACCCAAAACGCGATGGTGAAGCTGCGTCTGTCGATCGCGACATGCGGCCCCCTGACATCACCGGAGCCGGTGAACCGCAGCGCGCCACTGCCGATCTTTCCCGGCGTCGCCCAGACCGGGCCGGCTGAGATCGTGCCGTTCACGCCGTGGCCGCTGGCGTCGTTGGCCACCGTGCCCTTTCCCTCATCCAGGGGCCAGTAGACGGCCAGGGTCGGGTCGAGCCCGGCCAGTGCCGACCAGGCCGGTCCCAACAGTAGGAGACAGAACGTTACGAGAATGGGTTTTCTCAACATGGTGGTCCTCCTTCAAACGCGGTGTATGAACATTGCTCTTGCCACAGGCGTTGCGCCTGCAATCGGCAGTTGGTTTGCTCCTCCTGCATCATCAAGGGTCGTCACCCACAGGGCCCGATAAGAATGCCGGTCGGGACACCTCATGCTGCATTCTATCGCAGGCAGCCGGTCGGAATCAAGCAGAATCCCGGATTATTCGTCAAACCCATGTACCATCGGCAGTTAGGCTTCCCCACTTGACCTGCCGGAACCGTGCTCCTGAACTCGGGGGAGCGCCCCGAGGCGACCGTTGCGAAGTGCGAATTGGCAGAGAGCGGCCCTCGGACAGGGAACGATGCAAGAATCCGGATGAGCAACATGGCACATGACCCCGCCTCAGTACTCGATTAGGGTGCGAGAAACTCAATTGCTGCCGGTACGAGGCCCAAAGAGGGCGGGGCGTCGTCCTGTGGACGAACGCCCCGCTCTTGTTTCACCTTGCGGTATCGCCGCGGCGCGGACGCCGCGTCCCACTACCGGACCGGACGGCCGAAGCCGAGGTCGTCGATATAGATGCGGCCGGTACCGTCCTTCACCGGATTCTTGCGATCGCCGACACCGAGGGTCAGCTTCTTGACCTTGGCCATGTTCACGCCCGTCAGATCGCTGAACGGAATGCTCCACTGGGTCCAAGCGGTGGCATTCGCGATCGTCGCGTTGGTGGCGGTCGCGCTCTTGCCAGCGCTGTCTTCCACGATCACATACAGACTTGCCAGATCCATTGTGCGGTCCGGATCGTCGCCGATCCACGCCTGCTGCCAGGCGCCGGTCACATTGCCGGTGGTCGCCGCCCCGGAGAACTCCGCCACCGCCGTTTGGGCGGCGTCATGGCTGGTGACGCACAGGCCGATGTAGACGTCGCCCACCATGTTGACCGTGGTGGTGACGGGTGTGCCGGTGAGGGCGGGATTCTTGATGTCCAGCCACGTGACGCCATCGGCGGAGTACTGGGCCGAGAAGACATTGCCCTTACGCGTCAGCTTCACCCACTGCGGCGTCTTGATGTTCTGCGTGGAGGGCGAGTTGGTGTTGCTGGCGCCGGCCCCCGCGGTGGCACGCCATTGGAAGTTGGCGCCGTTGGCGCCGCTGGGGTTGGCGATGATCATGTCCACCATCGCGGAGTTGGCCTCGAGGCTCTGGCGGATCATCACACCGGCCTTGGACCAGGCGTTGGTGCTGCCCACCAGGCTGTCGACCTTGACGACGATCGAGCCGTCGCCGCTGAGCTTCTTGTAGACGAAGCGGAAATCATCGGCGGCGTCCCAGATGTCATGACCGGAAGCCCCGACCGTGAAGGCCCCATTGCCCTTGTCGACGAAGGCCGCCGCCTGGCCTCGGACCCACAGACTCAGATGGGTGGCGCCGTTGCCGGTCCAGTCCTGCTGGGCCGTGAAGGTCTGTACGGCCTCGCTGTAGAACGGGCTCTTGGAGTTATCGAAGTCCATCGGCATCGACTGTTTGCCACCGTGAACGATGGAGGTTTCCCCGAAGGTTCCGTTGACGGCCGTGTTGTTGCCGACGGTGGAACCATTCTGGCCCGTGGCGAAGCCGTCGACCCAGGCGGTGAAGATCTCCTCGCCGGCCTTGTCCGTGTACTTCTCGAAATCGTCCACGACCGCGAATTCCTGGGTGGTGAAGCTCCAAACGTCGCCCGGGTAAGTGACGGCGTTCACTTCGTCGACCCGCCAGTAGTAGGTGGTGCCGAAGTTAAGGGCCGCGGGGGTGAAGCCGTGGGCCTCCACGGTCTTGGCGGGAGCGGTCCCGTTCGTGACGGCGTCCTTATCGGTGCCGAAGAACACCTGGTGCGAAGCCGCCTCGCGGCCCGGTCGCCAATCCAGGGGAGTATCGACAGCCACGCCCTTGGCGGCGGTCGCCGGCTGCGGCGCGCGGGCCTGCACCGGCACGTAGGAGAAGCGGACCTCCGCCAGGCCGGTTTGCGGCGCCATGCCGCCCTGGTTCGTATTGATCGTCAGCTTGACGAACTTGGCCTCGACCCCGCCGAAGTTGACGGTGGTGTTGGCGGCGTAGCCCGGCATCCCGGACGCCTTGGCAAACTCCGGCACATTGGCCAGCGCCTTCCAGGTCGTGCCATCGGTGGAGGTCTCGACCGTGGCCTTCTTGGCCCCAAAGCCCAGGAAGGCCTCGATCAACTGGTTGGAGTTCCAGACCTGGAGCTGGTGCAGCTTGTAGACTTTGTCAAACTCATACTGGATCCAGTTCGGCTGCGCGCCGGCGGAGAGCCACATCGTGGTGGGCTCGGTGCCGTGCAGGTCCCCCGTCAGGCCGGACCCGTTGATGGTGTTTTCCGGGCCCATACTGGCTTGGTTGCTCGAAGCCGTGGCCTTCACCGGTTTGACCGGGTAGCCATAGGGTTCGGCGGTGAACGACCAGACGTCGCCCTTGAAGATCGCGTTGTCCGGGGCTTTGTTGACCTCATCGACCCGCCAATAGTAGGTCTGTCCATACGCGAACACACCAGGCGGATCGAAGGCGGCATCCGTTTGGCCCTGGCTGGCCAGCACGCCTTTCTTGTCGGTCCTGCCGGCGGTGTTTACATCCGCGAACGTAGGCCCGAAGTACACGTCGTGGGTGGCGGCGAACTCGCCTGGCGTCCAGCTCAACGTCGCATCGCGCGGCACATCCGTCGCCTGATCGGCGGGGCTGGGCTTGCCGGCCAGTCCGAGGGTAGGACCCTTGCCGGCCATGACGTCGCGGATCTCGCTTTCCGTCAACGCCCGTGTGTAAACGCGCGCGTCACTCATCCTTCCCGCCCACATCTCGCCGGCAGCGTTGTTCTCGTTGTCACCGCCAAAAAACAGAGGCATCGGAAAGTCGAGGGCCTGTGTGATCGTTCGCGAACCGGCGGCAACGCCATTGCGATAATAGGTCATCCGGTTGCCAGTCTTTACGAGGACATGGTGAAGCCACACTCCATTGGGGATGTCGGTATAGTCCAGATTATCAGTGCCGACACTATTCTGGTGCCACTCGAGTTGGGTGGGGGTAAACTTGATGAACTGCCGCGGCACGAAATCGGCCGCATTCTCGTTCATTCGATTGCCAAAGACAATCTCATTGGCACCGTTGCCGGGGTCTTGTTTACCCCAGAAGACCCAAGTGAAGTCATTCGTAAGGGTCATCTGTGGAATCTTGCCGGCTCGCACATAAGCGCCGCTGGCTGTACCATCGAAACTGATGACGGTACCTCGCTCAGGATCGTTCATCCAAACCGATCCCCCCGGCCCCAGCCCGGCGTTCGGCCTTACCACGGTCCCATGGTTGCCGTTGCCGGAAGAATCGAGGGCCACGGCCCCCGTCCCCTCGTTCAGCTTCCACCAGCCGATAAGGGTCGGGTCCGCGGCAGACACCGCCGCCGACCCCAATAGTGACAGACAGAACATTGCGAGAATGGATCTCTTCAACATGGTTGTCCTCCTTCAATTGTGGTGTGTGAGCGGTACTCTTGTCACAGGCGGTGTGCCTGCCATTGGCGGTCGGTTTGCTCCTCCTGAACCATCACGTATCGTCACCCGCAGGGCCCGATAAGAACGCTGGTCGGGGCACCTCACGCTGTATTCTACCGTACGCGGTCCGTCGGAATCAAGCAGAATCCGGAGTCATTCGCCAAACTTGTGTATCATCGGCAGTTATGCGTTCCCACTTGACCTGCGGGAATGGCTCGCGGTCGCTGGCGATGACGACACGAGGCGTACGCGACATGTCGCGCCGATCGCCGGGAATGTCTTCCCGCCGGTGCGGGAGGGATGGTACGATGACATCGTGCCAATGAAGGGTGAGCATCATGCAACGGACACTGAAAGCGGTATCAGTCCCTTTGGTCCTTTGGTTGGTTTCTCTTGGGCCCGCAGCGGCCTCGGCAGAAGCGGGTTCGGAGTCCCGCCTTCAGGGGGGTCAGGACCGCGTAAACGCTGTACGGGCGAATGATTATTCGCCCCTACAAACAGCCGACTACGCTATTGGTGCCGATCCGTCGTTCCTCAAACAGGCCGAGGATCGAGGCACGGTGTTCAGGGACAAAGGCCAGGCAAAGCTCGGCCTCCAGATCTTGCGGGACCATGGCTACAACTGGATTCGCCTGCGGCTGTTCCACACGCCCCCGCGCCTGCCCAACAACCTGGCCTATACCATCGCTCTGGCCAGGGACGCCAGGAAACTCGGATTCAAGTTCCTGCTGAACTATCACTACTCGGACACCTGGGCCGATCCGGGCAAGCAGACCCTCCCCAAGGCCTGGGAGGGCATGTCCCACGCCGAGCTGGTCCAAGCGGTGCGGGAGTATACGCGTGACACGATCGTCGCATTTCGCGAGGCGGGCGTTCTGCCGGACATGGTCCAGCCCGGCAATGAGATCACGCCCGGCATGCTCTGGCCCGACGGCAAACTGCCCGCCAACTGGGACAATTTCGCGGAACTGCTCAAGGCCGCGATTGAAGGGGTAAAGGCAGGCTGCGGCGCGGCCTCTTGCCCCCGGATCATGATTCATATCGACAAAGGCGGCAACAAGAACGCGACCAAGTGGTTCTTTGACAAGCTGAATTCCTATAGTATCCCCTATGACGTTATCGGGCAGTCGTACTACCCATGGTGGCACGGCTCTCTGGCGGACCTGCGCCAGAATCTGGCCTTCATGGCCAACGAGTACCACAAGGACATCATCCTGGTGGAGGTCGCCTACAACTGGCGGCCCACGGAGTACAGGAACAAAGAGGCACCGTTCCCCGAGACGCCGGAAGGGCAGAGGCAATTTCTGGAGCAGGTCAATCAGATCGTACTCGAAACGCCGCACGGCTTGGGCAAGGGCATCTTCTGGTGGGAGCCCGCGGTCACGGGCCCCCTGCGGTCCCGGGGCTTCTTCGACAACGACGGCAACGCCTTGCCCGTCATCACCGTATTTGATGACTTCACGAAACGCCCGTAGCATGGGCGTCCCGCCCATGGATTTGAGTTGTAGGATGGGCTTCAGCCCATGCGGTCATCTGGAAAGGAATTGTGGATGAGGATTGGGAGCAAAGTGCTGGTGCTGGGTGCCCTGTCCACGCTCGCGTGGACCTGCTCGGTCGCGCGTGCCCTGGAAGTGAAATCGCCCAATGGGCAGGTGGTCCTCTCCTTGGAGGTGAAAGACTTTGAAGGCACGGCCTCGTGCCCCGTGTACCGTGTCGTGTATCGGGACAAGGTCGTCATCGCTCCGTCCCGCCTGGGACTGGCGCTCGCGACCGCGCCACTTGCCGAGGGGCTGCAAATCGTGCGGCACACCGAAAGCAGCGTGGACACGCAGTGGAGGCCGGTCTATGGCGAGCGGAGCACGATCCGCAACCACTACCACGAAATGGTTGTCGAGCTGCAGGAGCAGGAGGCGCCAAGGCGATTCCTGTATTTGATTTTGCGAGCCTACGACCAGGGGGCGGCATTCTGCTACACCCTGTCGAGGCAGCCGGGCATGGAACGCGTCACCATCTCGCGTGAGTTGACGGAGTTCCGCTTCCCCGCGGACTTCAGCGCCTGGGCAACTTACTCGGCGCAAGGCGCTTACACGAATGTCCCGATCAGCCAAATCAAGCGGGGCTGCGAACGTCCGCTGGTCATTCGAGTGGCGGACGACATGTATGCGGCGGTAGCCGAGGCTCGCTTGGTGGACTATGCGAGGATGAAGCTCTCGCCGCTGGTTCGTAGGGCGCCCGTAAGGGCATCGGAAAAACGTGCCGAGGGCGTCCCACCCTCGAATCGCGGGCAAGATGCCCGCGACACAACGCCTCACGGCGTTACTACAAACGGCTTGGTTGCCGATCTGGGCAGCGAGGTCACCGCGCCGTTGGCTCTGCGGACGCCCTGGCGCGTGATCATGTTCGCGGACAGTCCCGGACAGTTGCTGGAGCGCAACGACCTCATCCTCAATCTCAACGACGCCTGCGCCATTGCGGACACCTCCTGGATCAAGCCGGGCAAGGTCGTCCGCGAAGTGACCTTGAGCACCGTCGGCGGCAAGGCCTGCGCGGATTTCGCCGTCAAGCACAACCTCCAATACGTGGAGTTCGACGCCGGCTGGTACGGGCCGGAGAATGACGACGCTTCCGACGCTCGGGCGGTCCACCTCGATCCGAAACGCTCCAAGGGGCCGCTGGATTTGCAGGAAGTGATCCGCTACGCCGGCGAGCGCGGCATCGGGATCATCCTGTATGTGAACCACAAGGCCCTGGAGCGGCAGTTGGATGAGTTGCTGCCCCTATACCAGCAGTGGGGCGTGAAGGGCCTCAAGTTCGGCTTCGTCAACGTGGGCACGCAGAAATGGACCAGTTGGATGCACGAAGCGATCCGCAGGGCCGCCGAGCACCAGTTGATGGTCGATGTCCACGATGAGTACCGCCCGACCGGCTGGTCGCGCACCTATCCCAACTTCATGACCCAGGAGGGCATTCGCGGCGACGAGGAACGCCAGCCCAACACGATGTCTCTGACCACGCTGTTCACCCGGATGCTCGCCGGAGCGGCTGACAACACGATCTGCTATTACGACCAGCGCGTGGACCAGCAGGCCAGCCACGCGTATCAACTCGCCAAGGCGGTTTGCTTCTATAGTCCGTGGCAATTCCTGTACTGGTACGACCGCCCGTTCGTCTCCGCCGAAGTGACGAAGCGTGCCCCGAACGCATCCAACGTGATCGGTGACGAGCCTGAGCTGGAGTTCTTTGACCATTGCCCGACGGTCTGGGACGACACCAAAGTCCTGCACGGCAGCATCGGCCAATACGCCGTGATCGCCCGGCGCAGCGGTGACAACTGGTTCCTCGGCGCCATGAACAGCGATGAACCTCGTGTGCTCGACGTGCCGCTGCAATTCCTGGACGTGGATAAGAAATACACGGCGTACATTTACTCCGACGATCCGGCGGTTCCGACGCGGACGCATGTCAAAATCGAGCGGCGCGACGTGGATCGCGGCACGGTGCTGAAGATGGCGCTGCCCGCCCGAGGCGGCCAAGCGATCCGCCTCGTGCCGGGCCACCCAACCACGTGGCGAGGGCGTCCCGCCCTTGCGTCGCGAGGCCATCTTGGCCTCGAAAGTGGCATGGGCTTCCAGCCCATGAATCATCGGCAGGATGCCCACGACACGAAAGAACAAGGGCAAGATGCCCTCGCCACCGAGGAACAAGGGCGGGACGCCCTCGCCCCGGCGGCTGGGCTACACGATTCGGTTATCACAATTGAGCCCAAGCCGCTGACTGGTGTGCTGCTCAATCCCGGCAAGGGCTGGTCCGTGAGCGGAGCGCCGGACCGGCAGCCCAAGGAAGTGCTGGATCTCGCGGGCATGGGTGTGATGCGGCTGGACTGGGCGAGCGTCGAGCCGCAGGAGAGGCAGTACAACTGGACCGCCCTGGACCGGTTCCTCGACAGTTGGGGCCGGCTCGGCAAGGTCTGCAACATCGGTGTCATGTGCGCCAACACCCACAGTCGTGCCCCGGAAGGCTACGTCACGCCCAAGTGGGTCTTCGACGCCGGGGCGAAGAAAATCGAGATCATGCTGAATCCAACCCAGTCCACCACCGGCACGCCGGGCAAGAAAGTGGCCCCGGTATTCGACGACCCGATCTTCCTCGAAAAATTCGCCAGCTTCCTGCGTGCCTTCGCCAGTCGCTACGACGGCGACCCGCGCATCGCCGTGCTCGACGTCCGCTCGTACGGCAACTGGGGCGAGGCCCACATGCACCCGTTCGGCGGGCCGGACATCGTGCCGGAGCAGTTCCGTCGACACGTCCAGATGCATTTCGACGCATTCAAAAAGACGCAACTGTGTCTCTCGTGCAACGCCCACCTCGGCAAGTACGGCCCGCTCAAGCCGATCTTCGACTGGGCCGTGCTGGAAAAGCACATCGCCCCGCGCCGCGACGGCATTTGCGGCAACAGCGACGGTCGCGAAACGGCTATCGGCTTCGGCATCGCGCCCGGCGTCTTCGAGCTGTTCGACAACTACGACGGCGTGAAGAAACGCGGCTGGTGGGACGGACAGAAGGACAAGGGCGGCTGCGGCTTCCGCCTGGAAGAGTGCGTCGAGAACGGCAAGCCCACCTGGGTGGATCTTGGTCGCGGTGGCCCCTCCGGCCTACGCATGCTCCAGGAGAATCGCGAGTTGATTGAACGCCTGACCAACCGCCTCGGCTACCATTTCCATCTGCAACGGGCAACGTACCCCAGCCACGCAGCGCGGGACGGCTTCAATCTGGAATTGACCTGGATCAACCAGGGCGTCGCGCCGATCTATATTCCCTGCGCGGTGGCCATTGGGCTACTGGATGGTAGCGACAAACGAGTTGGAACTATCTGGCCGCAAGAATGTGACCCGCACAAATGGATGTCCGGACAACCGGTTGTTGAGAACGCCCGCGTGAAATGCCCAGACGTCCCGCCCGGCGAGTACCGTCTTGCTCTGGCGCTTACACGAAAGGCTGGTGACGCTGTTCCCTATATCCGTCTCGGCACCGACCTGCCCACCGTGGATAGCTGGTACGTTCTCGGCCAGATCAGAGTTGCCCCGTAGAACAGCGATCCGCAGAGGTTACGAAGAGCACCCGCACGGCCGCCCCCGGGAACGCCAGTCTCCTGACGGGCACACAGGCCGATCGGGAGATCGGCGTTCCCGGGTTACGGCTTGCGGGCGATCAGGTCGTCGTCGGGGCGACACCCGTCGGCACGGCTCTCTTCGCCAGCACGTCGTCGCGGAACAGCAACCCGAACACCGCCATCAGAAGGGCCGATAGAGCAGTCATAATGAACCAGACGGTGTTCCAATTCGTGACTTCTGTCATGACGTTCTCGACCATCGTCTTGGTTGTATACATATTGATCAGGTGCTCGCTGGCGAATGTCCCGATGAGCATGCCGACGCCGAACAGAAGCAATCCCACCAGCCCTTGGGCCTGGGCCTTGATCTCCGGCGGGGCCTTCTTGTCCACGTACACCTGTCCCCCGACGATGAGGAAGCCGAAGATGGCCCCGTGGATGAGAATGGCGATGTAGTAGAGCCATTCCTGGCCCAGCGTGCCGCCGGCCAGGAACGCGACGTAACGTACCACCAACGCCCCCAGGCCCGCGGTGATCGCCCATTTGGCCCCATAGCGTGTCAACGCGATAGGGACCAGGAGCATGATGAACATCTCTGCAACCTGCCCCCAGCTCATGATCGCCGTCACTTGCGTAAACCCTTTGCTCATGAAGAACTGCGAGCCGAAGGAGAAGTACATCGTGAACGGGATCATTGCGATCATGGAGACGAGCATGAAGAAGGCGAAGTTGCCGTTCTTGAGAAGACCCAGGGCCCGCAGGCCGAGCACGTCGATGATCGAGGCGGGCTTGCCCTTGGCCGGCGGGGGCGTGTTGGGCAGGGTCAAATTCAGCAGCGCAGCCACAAGGGCCGTGCCGGCGCCGCAGTACAGCGGGATGTTCGTGCCGTCGATTCTGGTGCCCTCGAAGAGCTTGGCCGCCGTGAGGCCGAACAACCCGGCCGCCGCCCAGCCAATCGACCCGAATACGCGGATCTGGGGGAACTTCTCGGAGGGGGCGTGGGCCATGGCCACCGCGCTGGTCAGACTCCACGTGGGCATGTAGCAGATCATCGCCAGCAACAGGAGCACGAACAAAGCGACCGGGCTGTTCACCAGGGCCGCAAGAAAGAGCAGACCGGCACAAGCGAAGTTCATGGCCATGAGCACCTTCTGGCTGGCGAAGTGGCGATCGGCGATCATGCCGAAGATCGGCGACACCAGGCTGCCCAGGGCCATACTGCTCAGGATCAGGGCTTTCATAGTGCCTGTAACACCGATCTTGGCGAGGTAACCGGCCAGTTGCACCCACCAGGCCGCGAACATCATGTACTGGAGGAACATCATGATACTGAGCCGGATTCGGACGCCCATGGACATGCTGCTCATTGCGAAGCTCCTTATCTTCGTGGGTCGTGCGTCCCCGCACGACTGCCGTAGCATGGGCGTCCCGCCCATGAATCTCCGATCACGGACAAGGAGCTCATGCTACATGACACACGACAAACCAGACTGGCCCGGATCATACCACACGGCAAGGGCTGTGGCTACAACGGCTTGACGGAATGACAGGTTTTGCGGAGGCGTCATCAATTCGCATGGCTCCTGGGGACGCCATCCCCGGGCTCCCGATGCGGAGGTCATCCCAGAGCCTGGCTCAAGTCGGCGATCAGATCCTCGGCGTGCTCGATGCCGACGGACAGTCGCAACAACGCGTCCGTGATGCCCTGTCGCTCCCGGTCGGCGCGAGAAACCTTCGCATGTGACGTTTGCGCCGGTGTGCAGATCGTGGTCTCCACCCCGCCCAGACTGACCGCCGGGCGAATCAGTTGCAGCCGGCGTTGCACGGCGTCGGCGGTCGCGACCTCGGATTTGACCTCGAAGGCGAGCATGGCGCCGAAGCCGCGCATCTGCGCCTTGGCGATGGCGTGACCGGCTGCGCCGGGCAGGCCGGGATAGAAGACCCGGGCCACGGCCGGATGCCCGGCGAGAAACTCCGCGAGCCGCCCGGCATTCGCGGTCGCACGTTCCACGCGCAGGTGCAGGGTCTTGAGGCTGCGCTCCAGCAGGTAGCAGGTCGCGGCATTGAGGCTGCCGCCGAGATGGCAGGCGTGGTGGCGAATCTGGGCGGCCAGGGCGGTGCTGGTGACCGCGATGCCGCATTGCAGGTCACTGTGGCCGCCGAGGTACTTGGTACCGCTGTGAACGACGACGTCAATGCCCAGCGCCACCGGGTTCTGGTGAATGGGCGTCGCGAACGTGTTGTCGATCACCGTGGTCACGCCGCGGGCGCGCGCCACGTCCGCCACGGCGCGCAGATCAATCACGTGCAGCAGCGGGTTGGTGGGCGATTCCAGAAAGATGACCTTGGTGCGTGGCGTCAGGGCCCGTTCGATCGCGTCCGGCGTCAACGTCACGAAATCGAAAGCAATGCCGAACTGTTGGAACAGTTCCGCCACGAACGCATGTGTGCCGCCGTAGAGCTCGTCCTGCAGGACGGCGTGGTCCCCGGTCCGCAGCAACGCCAACAGCGTGGTACTGATCGCCGCCATGCCGGAGCTGAACAGGACGCCGTCCTGGGCCCCTTCGAGCGCGCAGACCTTGCGGACGACCGCCTCCTGGTTGGGCGTATTGAAGTAGCGTTGATACGGCACGCGGTCGCGGTCCAGATAGTCGGCAGCCGTGGACGCGTAGATGGGCGAGTTGATGCCGCCGGTCCCGGCGTCCCGCAGACCGCCGCCGTGAACGCACTGGGTCTCCTGATGCGGTTCCTTGGTCATATTGGCTGCTCCCCAACGATTGCTCGTGGCTCGATTTCACCGAAATCATTTTAGCCGAAAGAAACGAAAAAAAACGCAAAAGGGAAGAAACAGAGATTGCCCGCCTCCGGTCTTTTTTGCGCCTTTTCTCGTTCTTTGCGGCGCCTTTCTCCGGTCCAACTCCTCCTTCTGCCAGTCATGAACCGGCACCGCTTCCGGCGTCGCGGCCAGATCATCCCACAACTCCCCGGAATCCCGCTCACAAGTACTCGTAGACCGGCGTCTCGACCACCCGGGCGGGTTTTTTCTCTCCTTTGATCAAGGTGTGAATCCGCTCGACAGTCTCGGGAGAGAAAAATTGCTCGCCCGTTTCCGGGCAGACGCGGGCCGGAACATGTTCGATAATGTAGAACTTCCCGCCGAGTTCCAAGGTGTAGGTGACTTCTGTTTCGATCAACGTTTCGTTCATGATGAGAACCTCATCGACCTTGCTTTCTGACCCGGAGATCCATCCAGAGGTCTGGGTCTGGCTCATAAACCGTGACAATCTTGATGAGCGGACGGCTGGGGTAGCTGCACTGCAGATGCAGCGGCCGCCCCGCCTCGGTGAATCCCAGAATCAGGCAGCTTGGTCCGTACTTGTCGTCCGGGTAGTCCTCTATGATCTCACTGCGATTCGCTATTGCCTGTTCCAGCTCGGCCACGGTGATGTTCCGAATAAGCGTTTGATCGACCGCATGCCGGGAGAACTCATACTGACGCCGCAGTAGCTTGCTTCGGATTTCCTCAAGCATACTCATACCGCCATTCTACGTCGGAACCGGTTGGCGGTCAAACCGTTCCTCCGCGGACAGGATGGATACAGCCGAAACGGCCGTGCCGCGAATTGAGTATGGCGTCCCCGGAATTCCCCCAAGGGGTGTGGCTACAAAGACGTGACGGAATGACACACTTCGCGGATGCTCCACCCAATCACGTAAATCTTGGGGGCGCTGCCCCCAAGCCCCCGCCATTTGTCGCTTTGGGCCAATAGCATGATAGCAGGAAACTGTGGCCTCGCAGGGCTCTTGCCAACTATCTACTACCAGCCACCAGTAGCCACCTTGATTCCACTTGCCTTTCCCGCGGCTTGTTCCTACAATACGCCTAATGAGTTTTGACAGACAAGATCGGTAATCAACGTCCACGTGTTGGTGGGTGCCATGTCTACGCTGGCGTAGACATGTGGGACGCGATGGATAAGACATGCTTACGCAAGCGTAAGCATGGCACCCAAGCATGCCACCCCATTCACAGGCCCAGGCGGGTGATGAGGTCCTCGGCCGTGAGGCCGCTGATCCGGATGTGTTTGACCGGATGGGTCTGGCCGCGGGTGAGGATGATCGCGTTCTTCCTGACGGACAGGGCCCTGGCCAGGAAGCCGATCAGGGCGGCATTGGCCTTGCCCTTCTCAGGCGGGGCCGCGACCTTGACCTTGAGCATCCGGTCGAGGGTCCCGACGATGGCCGTCTTGCTGCTGCC